>JAHEGF010000020.1 GCA_024645155.1 Phyllobacteriaceae bacterium
GCGCGCAATGCCTTGTTCTGCGGCAACAGAAAGTTGCGTGCAAAACCATCCTTGACATTGACGGTGTCACCCATCTGGCCAAGTCTTGCGATGCGTTCTAGGAGTATGACTTTCATTGGTCCTGTCCTGTTCCTGTTTCAGCGCGTGGGTATCGCGCGATTGGTTGTGGCAGGACGCGGTGTAGGTGTTTGCGCTGTCCTGCCCGATGGCAGTTAGGGATGTGGCAATAGTGCGCCGCATCTCAACCCGGGATTTTATTGAATGATCCAGCCGCGCCCGTCGCGGCAGATACGGCGGCACTTGAGCGCCGCCGCTGTTGTCTATTTTACCAGATACGGCAAAAGGCCCAGGAAACGGGCACGTTTGATCGCCTTGGCAAGTTCGCGCTGTTTTTTGTGGCTAACCGCTGTGATCCGCGACGGCACGATCTTGCCGCGCTCCGAAATGTAACGTTGCAGAAGGCGCACGTCCTTGTAGTCGATCTTGGGCGCATTTGAGCCGGAAAACGGACAGGTTTTGCGGCGCCGGTGAAAAGGTCGTCGCACCGGAATCTGATTGATGTCCACCATCTACTTATCCTCCCCGCTTGAAGAAGAATCCGCTGTCCTGTCCGGCCGGTCGCCACGATCACCTCCGGGTCCGCCACGGCGCGGTCCGCGGTCACGGCGGTCGCGGTCATCACGGTCCCGCTTTGCCATCATCGCCGACGGTCCGTCTTCGAGCGCGTCAACGCGAATTGTCATGTAACGCAGGATATTTTCATTGATGCGCATCTGACGTTCCATCTCGGCAACGGCCGGGGCCGGTGCGTCGATATCCATCAGCGTGTAATGCGCCTTGCGGTTTTTCTTTATACGGTAAGCAAGGGATTTCAATCCCCAATGCTCAACCCGTCCAAGCGAACCCTCATTGGCTTCCAGCACACCTTTGTACTGTTCTACCAATTCTTCGACCTGCTGGGCCGAAAGGTCTTGGCGGGCAATAAACACGTGCTCATACAGTGCCATTGTCTAGCCTTTCTTCGTTTCCTGGCGTGATCCGACGACTAAAGCCCCTCAGACCTTGCTTGGCACCGCATGAGGCGGGAAGAAAGGCGCTGATAGAACGGTCGAGAGCGGAGACACGGGAGGCCGAAGACATACTTGCTTCTAGCGGGCGATAGCCCAACCCTCCGTTCAGCCCCCAGTCGGAACCGGCAGTTGCCGCCCTTATAGGGGATTTATTGTGCGGCGCAAGAGGCAGCATCGGGATGCAACTTTATTAGCTGCATTGGCTATCAGCTTCGTAACGGCGATGCCAATGAACTGCCAGTCAAAAACTGGGCAACTTGATACTCTTCGATGACCATTTGATTGTGAACTTTTTTGACCAGCTTCCACCGACGGGCCTTATCCGTATCTTCATCTTGTTCTCCGGGAACGCCACCGGAACCGGGGGTGCCGGCGGGGCGGGAACTCGCACGACCTTTGGAAAACTTGACCCATCACCGTAGATCTTCACATCAACCGGAAACGGAAATGGGTTTTTCAGTTTGTAAGTCTTGTTTGCGGCCAGAAGCAGCTCTGGTTTATTTGCGGGTACAGCCGGATTGCCGCCAAATATCGCGCGATTGTCACTAATAGGTCTTTCAGGCCAAACCGGTGGTCCGGATTGAGCCGCTATCGCCGCATGCGACCCAATAACCGGCAGCGCCATAGCCGCGACAAATGTGACAGATACCAATAATGGTGTGCTTCGTCTTGGTATGGCTGCTTCCCCCTAATTCCAACACTTGGCAATTCTGCACTCACGTGGAGATTTTTCCAATTGATAATTTCATACCAAACCGCGAGCGGCAGTTTTCTGACGACTGCCGGAGCCGGATACAGTCTCACTGTAACGGCAGGCGATTTGTCGCTTGAACATATCAGGCTGACAGGGGTCGAATGTTACTGGTGACGGATAGGTTTATATTTGAGCCGGTGTTTGAGGGCGTCCCTCAATCACCCGGAAACGGCTGATATCCGACACAGAATCCGCAGCGCCTTCGTTTGCCGTGGCGGCGTTGCCAGTCGGTGATTGCCTCTTCCCCGACGGTTTTTCCGGTGACGATCTGATCAACGAGCATGATGCGCTGATCATCCGCGGCCTCGACCTGCACACGGGCGATCACTGTAGAAGCAGGTGTAAACAATGCCTGGGCCGGCAGCGAAATTCCCAATGCGGTGAACACACCAACGGCGCCCCAAACACACTTGGCCAATGAGATTTGGCTTGTTTTCAACTGTTTACCATTCATTTTGAGCCGTTTCCCTGCCGCCTGATTATCAGGCATTCGGGTTAAGGAATCATAACCGGTGCTGTTCATACTTACGAAATTCACGAATTCCGGAAGCATCCAGTGCTTGACAAGCCGATTGACAGCGTGGTCTTGGCATGCGCCAAATTCAGTGCAGCCGGGGAACAGTCATGGCAGGTGCATTTACATTTCCGGGTCAGGGGAGCCAATCGGTCGGTATGGGCAAGGACCTGGCCGATACGTTTGGTGAAGCGCGGGCCGTTTTCGAAGAGGTTGATGATGCGCTGGGCGAAAAACTGTCGACGGTCATGTGGGACGGCCCCGAGGACACACTGACGTTGACAGCCAATGCGCAGCCCGCCTTGATGGCGGTTTCGATGGCTGCATTGCGTGTGCTCGAAGCGCGGGGTTTCATTTTGAAAGACTACGCTTCCTACGTTGCCGGGCATTCACTTGGCGAGTACTCGGCGCTATGCGCTGCGGGCATGTTCACAATCGCTGATACCGCACGGTTGTTGAGAACCCGTGGTGTTGCCATGCAGGCAGCCGTACCGGTCGGCAAAGGTGCGATGGCGGCGATTATCGGCATCGAGCAGGACGCCGTTGAATCGGCATGTGCTGACGCCGCCGATGGCGATGTGTGCCAGATTGCGAATGACAATGGTGGCGGGCAGCTGGTTATTTCCGGCGACCGGGCTGCCGTGGAGCGCGCGATGGAATTGGCGAGCGAAAAAGGTGCAAAACGAGCCATATTGCTACCGGTATCGGCGCCGTTTCACTCGGCTTTGATGGCGCCTGCTGCTGATGTGATGCGCGACGCATTAAACGCCGTTGCAAAACAGGCGCCTGTCGTACCGGTCGTCTCCAATGTAACCGTCAGCCCGCAAACGGATCCCGAAATCATTGTCGCGCGCCTTGTGGAACAGGTGACCGGCCGCGTCCGCTGGCGCGAAACCGTGGAATGGTTCGCAGCACATGGCACGGATACACTATACGAAATTGGAAACGGCAAGGTTCTAAGCGGACTGGCACGGCGCATCGACCGCACACTCGAGACAAAATCGGTCAACACACAGGCAGACATCGAAGCCCTTGTTGCATCGGTTGCCTGAGGTTGCGAAGAAAATAGAGGATGAACAGAATCATGTTTGAACTGGCAGGCCGCAAGGCACTGGTAACAGGCGCGTCCGGCGGAATTGGCGAAGCAGCGGCGCGGGGTTTGCACGCGCGCGGCGCGACCGTTGGCCTTCATGGAACCAGGGTTGAAAGGCTTGATGCCCTTGCTGCCGATCTGGGCAGCCGGGTCCATGTTTTCCAGGCAGACCTTGGCAACCGCGATGCCGTTTCGGCGCTGGGTAAAAAGGCGGAATTGGATCTCGAGGGTGTGGATATTCTGGTCAACAATGCAGGGATCACTCGCGACGGGTTGTTCGTGCGTATGTCCGATGAAGACTGGGATGCGGTGATTGAAGTCAATTTGACCGCAGTTGCACGCCTCACACGCGAGATCGTTTATCCCATGATGCGCCGCCGTTTTGGCCGAATCATCAATGTTTCGTCGGTAGTCGGGATATCCGGAAATCCCGGCCAGGCCAATTATTGTGCTTCGAAGGCCGGAATGATTGGATTGACAAAGTCACTGGCCCAGGAAGTGGCCAGCCGCGGCGTCACCGTCAATTCCGTGGCTCCCGGATTTATCGAAACTGCGATGACAGACAAGCTCAATGACAAGCAGAAGGAAACGATTATGGGTGCAATTCCCATGCGCCGCATGGGAACCGGCATTGATATTGCTGCTGCCATTGTTTATTTGGCCTCCGACGAGGCGGGATATGTTTCGGGCCAGACAATACACGTCAATGGTGGCATGTTGATGATATAAGGTTGTGCGACCGCCACCGGTCGCGCTAGACAGGTTTCAGGTGCAGGTGGGCGCCAAACGGTAACTACGGAAGAGCAGCAGGGATTGCGAAATGTTAATCCTTGTCTCTTTCGCCTTGATTAGCGGCCACGCTATCGTTAACGAGGGAAAACTAAACAGAAAGGTCGAGGTTGCAACATGAGCGATACGGCAGAACGCGTTAAAAAGATCGTCATTGAGCATCTGGGTGTGGAGGCCGACAAGGTCGCCGAAGGTGCAAGTTTTATCGACGATTTGGGTGCAGACAGTCTCGACACCGTTGAGCTTGTCATGGCGTTTGAAGAAGAATTTGGCGTCGAGATTCCCGACGATGCGGCCGAGACCATTTTGACAGTGGGTGACGCGGTCAAATACATCGACAAAGCAACAGCCTGATGACCTTGGCACCGTCCGTGTAAAGCGGACTGGTGTAGTTGCAGTATGCAAAGGGGCTGGTCATGAGGCGTGTGGTCGTCACCGGTATGGGACTGCTGTCGCCTTTTGGCGACGGTGTCGAACACAGCTGGCAGCAATTGTTGACAGGACGCAGCGCAGCGCGGCGCGTTGAAGGTTTCCAGACGGACGACCTCGCCTGCAAGATCGCCCATGTCATACCGCGCGGCGACGGCACCGGCGGCACCTTCAATCCTGATACGACAATGGAGCCGAAGGAACAGCGCAAGGTCAGCGATTTCATTATCTACGGGATGCGCGCCGCTGACGAGGCGCTGCGTGATTCCGGCTGGGAACCGAAAACAGAAGCCGAACGCTGTGCGACCGGCGTGATGATCGGCTCCGGTATTGGCGGCATTGAGGGAATCTCCGAATACGCCCTGGTTCTCCACGAGCGTGGTCCGCGCCGTATCAGCCCGTTCTTTATCACCGGTAACATCATCAACATGGTTTCCGGGCAGGTTTCCATCAAGCACGGCCTCAAAGGGCCGAACCACGCCGTCGTGACAGCCTGCTCGACAGGTGCGCATGCAATCGGCGATGCGTCGCGTATCATCATGTTTGGCGATGCCGATGTCATGCTCGCCGGCGGCGCGGAATCACCGGTTACGCGTTTGTCTCTGGCCGGATTTGCCGCCTGCCGCGCCTTGTCGACCGGCTACAATGACGCTCCCGAGAAGGCCTCGCGGCCCTATGACCGGAACCGTGACGGTTTTGTCATGGGCGAGGGTGCAGGTGTCGTCGTTCTTGAAGAGCTGGAACATGCCAAGGCGCGCGGCGCCAAGATCTATGGCGAAATAGTCGGCTACGGCTTGTCGGGCGACGCCTTCCATATCACCGCACCTTCAGAGGATGGCGATGGCGCCTATCGCTGCATGCAGGCGGCTTTGAAGAGGGCCGGTGCCGGGGTTTCGGATATCGACTACATCAATGCCCATGGCACCTCGACGATGGCCGACACGATCGAGCTTGGAGCCGTTGAGCGTCTGGTGGGTGCCCATGCGTCCAAAATATCGATGTCGTCCACCAAATCGTCCATTGGCCACCTGCTTGGTGCAGCCGGTGCCGCCGAGGCGATATTTTCGTTATTGGCAATTCGCGACAACATCGCACCGCCGACCATCAATCTGGACGATCCCGAACGCGAGACCGAAATCGATCTGGTACCGAACATGCCGCGGAAAAGACAAATTAACATGGCCTTGTCGAATTCGTTCGGATTTGGAGGCACCAACGCTTCACTGCTTTTCCGTCGGTACAACGGCTAGGGTACTAATGCCGGTGCGGGCCGGATCCCCGGTTATGCTTCAACGGCCGTAATCCGTAATAGGCCAACGCGGTGGTATGACACCAGTACGAACAAGGTACGAAACTGGAAAAATGAGCGATCACGCGAACGAAGAAACTGGCAGATTTGGGCGCCGCGACGGCCCGCCAATTGTGCCCAAAACCGCTAATGAGGCGTTGCGCCCGGAAACCGGTGTTCCGCCACCCCGACGCTCCCGACACGCCCGTAATCGCTTTGTGGTTTTTTTGAACTTTGTCGTGACAAGCGCTGTCTTGCTTGTCATTGCAGCCGGCTTTGCCGTCTATTTCGGCAAGATGCGTTTCGACGAACCCGGTCCGGTTCAGGTGTCCACCAATTTTGTCGTTAAAAAGAACGCAACATTGCCGGAAATTGCCGAAGGTCTGGAAAACCGGGGTTTGATCAGCGATTCGCGGGTGTTTTCGCTCGGTGTCAGGGCCTATGGCAACGATACATCGTTGAAATCCGGTGAATATGCCCTCAAGGCCGGTGCATCCATGCGCGATATCATGGAACTACTGAAAAGTGGCCGCTCCGTACTCTATTCCCTGACAATTCCCGAAGGACTCACCGTTGCCCAGGCTTTTGCCCGCATCGCGGAAAACGAAATTTTAACCGGCCCGATGCCCGGTGAACAGCCGCCCGAGGGAAGCCTGATCACCGATACGCTGCGTTTTCAGCGCGGCACCTCCCGTATGGAAATCGTCGAAAAACTGAAACTCGACCAGCAAAGGATGGTCGAGGCGATATGGGCGCGCCGCGCGCCGGATCTGCCGATCAACACGATCGAAGAGTTTGTGACGCTTGCTTCCATTGTCGAAAAGGAAACCGGCCGAGCCGACGAACGCGGCAGGGTAGCCGCGGTTTTCATCAACCGGTTGCGCAAAGGCATGCGGCTGCAGTCTGACCCGACGATTGTCTATGGCCTGTTTGGCGGCAATGGCAAGCCGCCGGACCGCCCGATATACAAATCCGATATTGAAAAGCCGACACCGTACAACACTTACACTATCGACGGGCTTCCACCGACACCCATCGCCAATCCGGGCAGGGCGGCGCTGGAAGCTGTTGCCAATCCATCCAAGACCGATGAACTCTATTTTGTTGCCAATGGAACCGGCGGTCATGTGTTTGCAAAGACCCTGGATGAGCACAACGAGAATGTCCGGCTCTGGCGCAAAATCGAAGCCGAACGTCAGGCGGCAGAAACCGCTGCCAAGACCCAGGAAAATTCGGCTGGCACCTCCCAATCGGACCAATAGATGACCAGCGGGCAGACCTAGCAATGGCACTCCAGAGCATGACCGGGTTCGCAAGGTCGCAGGCCGATATTTCGCTCGCTTCTATTGTCTGGGAAATCCGCTCGGTCAATGGCCGCAGTCTCGATGTTCGCTTGCGCACACCGCAGGGTTACGACTGGATTGATGCCGATGCGCGCAAGGCGATCCAGCAGACCTTCGCACGCGGCAACATCCAAGCCTCCCTGACTGTTACCCAGCACGCGATGGCTGCAAATCCGGTAGTCAACGAGGATTTCCTCAAGGATGTTGCCGGGCTGGCGAAGCGCCTTGAAAAACAGTTCGGCTGTAAACCTGCTTCTGCCGACGGGCTGTTGGCATTGAAGGGCGTCCTGGAACTGCCTGAAACCGTGATTGGTGACGTCGAAAAAGACATGCTGGGTACCGCAATCCTTGGCGCACTTGACGAAGCACTCGCCGGCTTGACAATGGCGCGCGAAGCAGAAGGCGCTGCCCTGGTGGCGATCCTCAGCGAAAAACTGGCTGAGCTCGAGATATTGTCCGCCAGGGCAGAAGCCGATCCGTCTCGAAGTGCCGAAGCGATTAGGCAGAGGCTTTCCGCTCAGGTTCAGCTATTGCTTGACGGCTCGTCGCAGCTCGATGAGACGCGGCTGTCACAGGAGGCCGCATTTCTAGCGACCAAGGCCGACATTCGCGAAGAACTTGACCGGCTGAACACGCATATTTCCGCGTCACGTGAATTGCTGTCCGGCGACAGGGCGGTCGGTCGCAAGCTCGATTTTATCGCCCAGGAGTTCAACCGCGAATCGAACACACTTTGCTCGAAATCGAATGCCACTTCGATTACCGCTGTCGGTCTTGAAATGAAGGTTGTCATCGACCAGTTTCGCGAGCAGGTTCAAAACCTGGAGTAACCCATGGCACAATCCGAAAAATCGATTCGCCGCCGGGGCCTGATGCTGGTTATTTCCTCGCCGTCGGGAGCGGGCAAGTCGACGATTGCGCGCAATCTGCTGGAAAATGACACCGGTCTGGAAATGTCGGTCAGCGTGACGACGCGGTCGCGCCGCGCCAGCGAAATTGACGGTGTGCATTATCATTTCGTCTCCGAACGCGACTTTGCACGCCTGCGAGATACTGACGCCTTGCTGGAATGGGCAGAGGTGCACGGCAATTTTTACGGCACATTGCGAGAGCCGGCGGAAATCGCGATGGCCGACGGCCGAGACATGTTGTTCGATATTGACTGGCAGGGCGCCCAACAGCTCGGCGACAGGATGCGCGCCGACATGGTGTCGATATTTGTATTACCTCCTTCGCTTCGGGAACTGAAAGCACGTCTGCTTCGCCGTGCCGAGGATTCAGCCAAGACGATCGAGAACCGCCTCGCCAATGCCCGGATCGAAATCGAGCACTGGGTCGAATATGACTACATTGTCGTAAACGACGATCTCGGACGCGCCTATGCCGATATTCGTGCCATTGTTGACGCGGAGCGGCTGCGCCGTGACCGGATGCCGGGACTGTTCGATTTCGTAACCGGATTGCTCGATGAGAAGACCGGCGACGCCTGAAATGCCGCGTATTTGCATCTGCTGCAGTTCGTACGGTAGCTGACTTTACCCGGTGTTTTCCGGATCAGCCTGCACAGCGCACCAGTGCGGTGAATTCCTCTATCGTCAGGGTCTCGGCACGCCGTGTCGGATCTATTCCGGCCTTGGCAAGCAAAGCTTCTCCGCCCGCCGGTTTCAGGCTCTGGCGCAGCATTTTGCGCCGTTGGCCAAATGCCAGTTGCGTAATTCTGCTCAAAACTTGCGGGTCGACGTCGGCGGCGTCGGCCTTTGGCACGAAGTGCACGACCGATGACGTTACCTTCGGTGGTGGCGTAAAGGCTTTTGGCGAAAGATCGAAGGCAATGCGTGCCGTTGTCCGCCATCCGGCAAGAACACCGAGGCGCCCATAGGCGGGCGTACCAGGTGCTGCCGTAATACGCTCGGCGACTTCGCGTTGAAACATCAGTGTCATCGATTTGAAGAATGGTGGCCACTTTTTTACAGTGAGCCACGAAACCAGCAGTGGCGTTGCGATGTTGTAAGGCAGGTTTGCGACGATCCCGACATCGGTATCTTCTGCGCAATGAGCCGCGAAGTCATACTCCAGTGCATCGGCTTGCACGATCGCCAGACACCCCGGATAGTGGCGCGAAATGTCTTCAAGCGCAGCTATGCAGCGCTGATCCTTTTCGATGGCTATGACCCGCCGGGCTCCTTCGGCGAGCAGTGCACGTGTCAGGCCGCCCGGTCCCGGTCCCACTTCGAATACGGTCGATTGTGTCAGGTCGCCCGCAGTCCGCGCGATCTTTCTGGTAAGGTTCAGATCAAGTAAAAAATTCTGGCCGAGCGATTTGCGCGCCGACAGCCCGTGTTCGGTGATAACCTGTCGGAGTGGCGGAAGCCCGTCGCCGGTCATTTCCCAGCCCGCTGCACCATCTCGGCTGCAAGTTTCAACGCTGCTATCAGACTGTCAGGACGGGCAGTCGCATGGCCGGCAATATCGAATGCCGTGCCGTGATCGGGCGACGTCCGGATGATTGGCAGGCCGAGCGTCACATTGACCGCCTCATCGAAGGCAAGCGTCTTAGCCGGGATGAGCGCCTGGTCATGATACATGCATATCGCGGCATCGTAGGTCTCGCGCGCCGTTTTATGAAACATCGTATCGGCCGGGTAGGGGCCCTTGGCTTCAATTCCTTCGGCAGCAAGCATCTGCACGGCTGGACGGACGATCGTGTCGTCTTCGTGGCCAAGCGCGCCGCCTTCACCTGCATGCGGATTAAGCCCGGCGATTGCCAGCCGCGGCCAGGCGATACCAAAACGTTCACGCAGATCACGGGCAGCAATACGGGCGGTCTCGACAATTGCACTTGTTGTCAGCGCCGAGGAAACATCTGCCAACGGAATGTGGATCGTGACCGGTACGGTACGCAGTTCCGGTCCAACGAGCATCATGACCGGCCGCAATGGCGCCGAACCGCTCTTTTCGATAAGGTGGGCGAGATATTCGGTGTGGCCCGGAAAGGCAAATCCGGCATCGTATAGTACGTGTTTGCTGATCGGGCAGGTGACTACCGCCGATGCTGCGCCCGATACAGCATAGTCTACCGCGCGGTCGATAGACTCTACGATGCCCGCTGCATTTTCAACATTTGGCTGGCCGGCACTACCCGAGTACCTGTTGGAGAGTTTGACAACCGGCAGCGCGTGGCCAAATATCTCCGAAGCACCTTCTGGCGTCGTTTCTTCCAGTGGACAAGGTCGGCCCATCTCGACGAAGCGGTCAGCCAGATGATCCAGATCGGTAATCAGAAAAAAAGGAGCAATGTCATCGTCTGCGCGTCTTTCCCAGGCTTGGGCAGCCAGTTCCAGGCCAACTCCCGCAGGATCACCGGAGGTGAGCGCAAGGGATTGCCGCACGGCGGCTAACGCTTTGAAATCCGCGCTTTTTCGCGCAGTTCCTTCAGGTATTTGGCAGAAAGGTCCTCGGCTTTTTCGTTCACCGTGCCCTCATTGCTGAAAATCATTTGCGCGACCCGGTCGTCGGACACTTCACGGGTGCTGCAGATACCAATGAATTCTACACCGCGTGGCGTTTCGCGGGCGCTGGTTGCCGAACCTGGTTTTGTCGCCTTGATCAGTTTCTCCCAATCCGACGGCAGTTCCGGTTCGAGTACGCGCCCGAGATCGCGCACCGTCACATCAATGAGACCCTTGGCAAATTCACGTGTGCTGTCACAACCCTTGAAACGCCCGCGCAGCGCATCAGCCTCGCGTTTCCTCTTTCCAAGTATCGACTTGCGCTGGTCATTCGGCACGACGAAAATGACCTGCTGCAAGAAGTATTCCGTGGCCGTCGGTTTTTCACCACCTTGTTGCAGCATGCGCTGCACGGCATCCTGTTCGCTCAATTGTCCTGTCGCCCGGTAGCGGGCACCAAGCGCCTGGTTCCAGCCTATCTGTACGCGGACAAATTCCTTGAAATGTTTTGCGGTGACACCGGTCTGATTGAGGACTTGGACCATCTGTGCCGGTTTCATGCGGTTACCGGATGCAAATCTGGCAAAAGCCTCTTCGACCTGCTTGTCGGATACATTGATCCGCAAGCGCTGAAGTTCGACGGCGCGCAAGGCCTGCTCAATCATTTCATCGGCAGCTTTCTGACTGACATTTCCGCCCCGGCGTTGCAGTTTCAGAAAAGCCGCACGCCGGGCTATGTCATAGCTCGTCACCGGTAAACCATTGACAACATACTTGATTTCGCTCGCATGAGCGTAGCCGGCAAACATGTTTGCAGCAAACATTGCACCGGAAAGCGGTAGTGCCAGCGCACACGCAACGATCAGAGATTTGAAAAAATTCATCGGCAATATCCTGTTCTCATTACACCGTCACAAGCCATCGCGGTCAACTACAGCTGTTTTACGGCAAAACCTTGATGGCCGCCAATCACACCGATCATTCGAAACCGGGTGTCGCTGATCCGAAATCGCCAATCGTGCGGAATGCTATATGAAATCCGACACTGCGGGTTTTCTTTCCGGTTACCGTCGACTCGTTTTCCGATGCACTCATCCGGTATGTGAAACACTCGTCATCATAGGAGAAACCGATCGATTTCTTTACCAGCGTCGCGGATACTATGTCATAGGTCGCGGAACCAAACACGGCCCAGTTTTCGTGAACCTGCAGGCTGGCGCCGCCGCTCACTTCATGGCGATCAACGGGAAAGCCATATAGCGGTTGCGCCTGAATGTAGGAGTAGGCGACATTGGCCGATCCGAATACACCGGAGTTCGAAACAGCGACACTGGCACGGCGAACCTCGAAACTGTCCTTGTCGAACCGCGCAGAAGCTGCCACAGAAAGTCCGGCACCATTATCGATGCCGAACAACCCGACAAAATCGGAAACATTTGTCTGCAAGCCCGAAAATGCACCGGCATTGACCAGATCTGGCGACGCGTAGGGATTGCTGCCTGCGATGTGATAGGACTGGCCGAACAGACCATGCGCTGTCCAGCCGTTTGCAAAGGATCCCGAATAACGGATGCCGACATTGGCGCGAGTTCCGCCTTCCATGCGGTCATATCCGGAGAACTTGTCGCGTTCGAACAATGTTGCCGCATCGAACACCAGGCTTTGCGCGTCCTCGTTTGGAATGCCGAGCGTACTCTGGTACTGGGCATCGGGGCGGACGAATATCTGTGCCATTGGCTCGAAAATGTGAGTGGCGCTGGTTGTCGAAAACAGGATGGGCCAACGCGCTTCCAGTCCCGCTGTCACCATGGCGCGATAGTATTCCGAGCGAATGTCGGTTGCTATGCCGCCCAATCCCGGTGCAGCAGCAATCGCCGTGGCAACCGAAGCAGGATCGGAAAATATCGCGTCGCCGCGGGCATGCAGCAGGGGTGTTACCACTATTCCGCCCTGGGTGATGAACTGGCGTTTCCATTCGGCTTCAGCAGTCACGCGGCCACTGGTCTCGGCAATACCCCTGACATTGCTCGCAGTAACATGCTGCACCGACCGGTTTATAACCCGGCCGTTGATATCAAACCGCAATTCGCCGCCTGCCAGGGGCATGTCGGGAATATAGGTATAATCGAAGGTCGGCAGCACCCACGGTGCCTGCGGATCACGAGCAAACGCACTGGTATCGGGTATCGATTCCTGTACCTGGAATTTCTGAAATCGCAGATCGAAGAAGTTTCTGTTGTTTAGCCCGGTCAGATAGATTTCCGACCGCTGGACGGCCTTGTTGTATCCCTCGATCTGGTAGGTGCGCGCAAAATTCTTGTCGCTCTGGATGAGAACATCCCATCCGAAACTCCAGCGCGGATTGATTTTAAACGCTCCCCTGGATGCAATCAGGCCGCGTTGTTTGACGCTGCCGTCTACGGTACCCGGCGTGAAACGGTGCGGCCTTTGCTGGTTGATCCCGGCAATGCGCAAATTGTATTGACCGTTGTCAAAACGCTGGCGCCATTCCGCTTCGGCCAGAAAGCCCTGTAGGTTGTACCCCGTCGCTGTGACCGTGAGGTCATAGGTTGGTGAAAGCGCCAGATAAAACGGAACCTTGAGGCCGGCTCCAAGCTCACTCTTGTAGGTCAGACCCGGAAACAGGAATCCGGTTTTGCGCTTTACGGTGTGGTCCGGAATTTGCAGCACTGGCACCGTTGCGATCGGCAGTCCGAACAACTCGAATGTCGCCGCCTCGAAACGGATGGTCTTTTCTTCGCCGTTCCAGATCACCTTGCGCGCCTTTATGCGCCAGATGGGGGCCTTGTCCGGATTGTCCTCACACGGTTCACAGGCGGTGTAGACACCTCGGTTGAAGATAGTCAGATTGCCGTCCCGGCGCTCGGCGCTGTCTGCCCCGAAATAGGTTTTGTCCGTGGTCTCGACGCGCAGCGAATTGACAAAACCGTCGCCGAAATCATCAGTAACATCGATCGCATCGGCATAGGTTTTCGTGCCCTGGCGATCAATGATTTCGACATTGCCATAGGCTTTCATCCGTGACGTTTTCTGATCATAGATTACCCGCTCGGCAACCATGCGGATTCCGTCGTAGTCAATACGGACATTTCCGATTGCCGATATCGTGTCGTTGTCATGGTCATAGACGAGCGTGTCCGCCTCGAGAAGCATTGCAGCGTTGTCGGAGATGCTGGTGTCAACACCAAGCTGGGACTGCGCAGTGGCGGTCGTCGTCGCGCCAGCAGCAAGTCCCGCGATCACGGCGATCACGGCTGTGCCTGCCAGCAAATGGGTTCGCAAGGATCGAAGATCCCTCTCCATTGACGTCCCCAACTAACCGTCCTCCTTGTGAAGCAGGAAGGACAAACCAAAAAAGGCAGCAACAATCACCGGGAACCATGCTGCCACAACCGGAGCGACGAATCCCGAACTGCCAAAGGCCTTTACCAAGACCGAAACGACATAAAGCAGAAACCCGGCTGCTATGCCACCCACAATCATCCCTGCAGACTGCCCGAAACGTACAAATTTCAGGGAAACTGTAGCTGCAATAAGTGTCATTGCCATTAATAGAGCCGGAAGAGCTACAAGTGACTGAAATTGCATGCGGAATGAGTTCGCCGCAAAACCGAACCCCTCGGCGATCCTTATCGTCCGTCTCAGGTCGTAGAATGCAACCGTTTCCGGCGCCGCCAGACGTTCCGCCACGAACTCGCTGCGCAGGTTTGTCTTCACTCGGACCTGCTTGAGATTTTCCGGTTCCACGCCGACACGAAACCTGCGGACATTGACCAGCACCCAATACCCGTCACGCAACAGCGCGCGTTTGGCATCGTCGCGCATTGTAATCGCGCCGTTTTCGCCCATTCGGATGAACACCGCGTCGACAAGCTCGGATCCCTGTTTGAGCACGGATCGCGAACCGATGATCGTAAGACCTTCATCGGTTCTCTGGCTCAACCACGGGGCATTTTGCGTATCCGTCCTGGCCGCATGTCCGGAACGCCACTCCGCTTCAATTTCCTCTGCCTTGGAAAAGCCCGCGGCACCGAGTGGGTTGAGGATCAGAATTGTCGCAATACCGAGCAGGAAAGCGCCAAGACAGGCAGGCATCAGGAACTGCCATGCCGAGACGCCGGCCGAACGTGTGACAACGAGCTCATAGCGGCGATTGAGCGATATCAATGTCGCCATCGCCGAAAACAATGCCACAAACGGTACTGTTTGCTGAATGATTGCGGGCAAACGCATTGCAGAAGCCCACAGCGCCATATCCGCAGAGTATTTTGGCAGTGCGGATGTCCGGTTGGAAAGTTCGGTAAAGTCGACGATAAATGCCAGCGCGGCGACGCCGGACAAAAACCACATCGTGATGACCAGGTATCTGGCCAGGAAATATCGTCCCAGTGTCCAGCCGATCATGGATTACCCTGCGACTGCCGGCGTTTGAAACCGCTCATCCGAATTCTGGTCGCGATCATGAATTCACGTAACCGTTCTGCCCAATCCGATATCCGGTCAGACCAGGAGACAGGGACGTCCATCCGCCTGTTTGACAGGATCAGCCAGGCCGCGCCTGCCCCCGTCAGCGTGGGCACCGCATAGATGAGCGGGTTGAAGAAGGAAGACAATTCAGCCTTTCCGATTACGAAGAATCCCAACCAGCGTATAACAAGTGCGGTCGCCAGCGCGGTGATCAGCGGATGAACACCGCCTTCCCGGTGGGACCGGGCATCACCGGCAGCGGCCAGCGCAATCAGCGCGAAAACAAATGGATAGAACCACTGGCTGAACCGGTTGTGCAATTCGGCGCGCAGATACTGCGGGCGTGTCTTGAACAGACGGTCGTTGGGATCAGGGTTTAACAAGTACCCCAGCGTTTGATCTTTCGGAAACAGGAACGGCTTTTTTGAAACCGGTGCGAAGGCCGAAAGATCGAACGCATAGGAATTGAAGCGGATAACCGAGACATCGCCACCCGGTTCCTTGCGGTGAACTTCGCCGTTCTGCATGGCCAAAATGGTGCCGCTTTCATTGCGGACAACGTCGCCGTCGGCAGCGTAGTAGATCAGGCTGACGTCCGGATCGCGAGAGTCAGCGACGAATATATTGCCCAGCCTGCCGTCCTGCCGACGCTCACCGACCTGGACATACAGGCCTTCATCAATTCTGCGAAACGTTCCTTCCTGGATGACAGTTGAAAACAGGTCAGCCCGCGCTTCGGTGATCAGGGAGCGGACCGACTGCCGCGCATAGGGTTCGACACCATTATCAAAAGCAAATGTGACGACACTTGCGGCCGCCCCGAGGATCAGCGCCGGGCGGCAGAATGCCCAGCGCGATGCGCCTGCCGCATTGATGACAGGCAATTCGGAATCGGTGTTCATGGTCGACAGCGTCAACGCGATGCCGATAACCACGGCAAACGGCACGACGATTGGCACAACCGCAGGCAGCAGCATCGTGGCCAGGAACATGAAGGCCGTCATCGATTGGCCGCTGTCGGTGACCAGATCGATGCGGTGGAGCGCCTGTGTTGTCCATACGATTGCAAGCGCGGCGATCAGCGCTGATAGGAACACTGAAACCATCCGTCGCAGAATATAGAATTCAACTATCTTCATGACGTCCCGGCAAACCGGCCTGAATTCCTGCAAATCTGCAGGCACTGTGCGTATACCCCCGGTGACCGGAAAAGTAACGCAATGCGGCCGGTGTCGCTTTGCAACCCATCTCTATCTGGTCAGTCCCAACGGTCATCATGCGTAAGCTTGGCTAAAAAAGGGCGAAGGAATGCGGTTAACAATGTGCTAATGCCATCGCATATCTTGTCAATCTTCGCAAAAGCGACAAGAAAACAACTCTAGGCAATTTTTCCCGATAGGTAACCTTCATGACATCAGTCCCGAAAATCAGCTTTGCAAAATTCGCAGCCGTCAAGAAAGGAGCGATCGTACTGCTTGCAAACGACAAGCCCGCCATATCCAAAATGGCTGGCGAATACGATCCGGCCGGTACGATCGGCCGTGCGATGGATGTCTCGAAGTTCAAGGGCAAGCTTGCAACCATCATGGAGGTTCTCGCGCCACAGGGTATCGATGGCGATCGCATCCTTGTTGCGGGAACCGGAAAAGCCGATGAACTGAACGAGGAAAAATGGCTCCGGATCGGCGGTGCGGTTCGCGCGAAGCTCGGATCCGCCGATACGGTCACGATTGTCTGCGACCTTCCCGATATGGAAATAACCGAGACGAACATTTCCCAACTGGCGTTGGGCATCCTTTTGCGCAGCTACAAATTTGGCAAGTACAAGACCAGGAAAAAGGATGACAACGGGTCCGAAATTGAACCAAAATCTGTCAGGGTCTCGCTTTTTTGCACAAATCCTTCAGGCGCAAAAAAGGCATTCGCCGGTGCCGGCGCCATTGCCGGCGGTGTCAATCTCGCGCGTGAGTTGGTCAATGAACCGGCCAACATTCTCGGTCCGGTGGAATTTGCCGCCCGAGCGCGGGAACTCGCCGCACTTGGCGTCAAGGTCGAGATACTCACGGAAAAGGAGATGAAACGCCGCGGTATGGGCGCGTTGCTTGGCGTTGCTCAGGGGTCCGTTCGCCCGCCGCGCATGGCGGTGATGCAATGGAATGGCGGCAAGATACGCGCCAAACCGGTGGCTTTTATCGGAAAAGGCGTTGTGTTCGACACCGGCGGCATTTCCATGAAACCGGCGGCCGGCATGGAAGACATGAAGGGAGACATGGGTGGTGCGGCAGCTGTGACCGGCCTGATGCACGCCCTGGCCTCGCGCAAGGCCAAGGCCAATGTCGTCGGTATTATCGGTCTTGTCGAGAACATGCCGGACGGGGCCGCCCAGCGCCCGGGCGATATTGTTACTTCAATGTCCGGCCAGACCATTGAGGTGTTGAACACCGATGCCGAAGGTCGGCTCGTTCTCGCCGATGCCCTGTGGTACTGCAACGAGCGTTTCAAACCGGTGGCGATGGTCAACCTTGCCACACTGACCGGCGCCATCATTATCGCGCTCGGCAAGGAGCATGCAGGGCTGTTCTCCAATGACGACAAACTGGCGCAAAACCTGATTGATGCGGGATTGGCAACCGGCGAAAAACTGTGGCGCATGCCGATCGGGCCGGCATACGACAAGCTGATCGATTCCAAGAACGCCGACATGAAAAATATTGGCGGACGCTATGGCGGGGCGATCACTGCTGCACAGTTCCTGAAGCGTTTTGTCGGTGACACGCCCTGGGCGCACCTCGATATCGCCGGCACCGCAATGGCATCTTCATCAACAGAGTACAACCAGTCATGGGGATCGGGTTTCGGCGTCCGTCTGCTCGACAGGCTGGTGCGCGATATCTACGAGTAGGCCGTGCCCGAGATCCTGTTTTACCATCTGACGGTTTCCACACTGGAAAAGGCGTTGCCGGCCCTGCTCGAAAAAAGCCTGGAACGAGGCTGGTCGGTTGTGGTCCAGACCGGCAGCGAGGAACGCCGGGACGCGCTCGACAACGAACTGTGGACCTTTCGCGACGATTCATTTCTCGCTCATGGAACCGAAACCGGCAAGTTTGCCGCAGATCAGCCGGTCATCCTGACCACCGGGCAAGGCAATCCCAACAATGCCGCAATCCGGTTTTTGGTGGACGATGCCGATACGCCGGATCTCAACGGCTACGAACGGGTGGTTTTCATGTTTGACGGTCACGATGAAGCCCAGGTTATCCGCGCGCGCGAGCAGTGGAAGGTATTGAAACCATCAACAAAATCTCTAACCTATTGGCAGCAAACAGAAAATGGCGGATGGGAGCGCAAGGCATGACCGGTTCGGCTGGTGATGATTTCGCACGCCGTCGCGAGGAGATGAAACGCCGTATCAATCCGCTCGACCGCGAATTACTCGCTGGAAACCCTGATCGAAAGGCATTTTTCGACGCGGTTTACAATATGGCGGACGGCGATGCCGCAGCGGTACCTTGGGCCGATCTGAAGCCGAAGGACAAGATCGCTGAATGGCTGGCGAAAAATCCGGGGAATGGAAAAGCCGCACTCGATATCGCCTGTGGTTTGGGCGATCATGCCGAAGCCCTGGAGGGCGCTGGATACAAGACTACTGCCTTCGATATATCGGAAAAGGCGATTTCCTGGGCCACACAGCGTTTCCCGGATACAAGTGTCGATTACCTTGCTGCCAACCTCATGGAACCGCCAAAGGATTGGAAAGGCGGCTTCGATCTGGTCAACGAGTGCTACACGATCCAGTCGGTACCGCCGCCGCTACACGATAAATTTGCGCGCGCGATAGCCGCTCTGGTCAAACCCGGCGGAACGTTGCTTGTCTACACCAGGACGAGGCCGCAGGACTCAACCCATGACGGCCCGCCCTGGCCATTGATGCCTTCGGAAACCGGGATATTCGCAGAACTCGGCTTCGAGGCGGTCACCCGCGAGCGATTCGAGATCGAGAGGCCCGACCGGCGCATAAGCCACGAGTTCGGTGTTTGGAGCAAAGGGTAGGGGAAGATACAATCCTATGAAATCGGTGCTCACCTCTCGTGCCGGAGCGTCTAACAGCCGCACCCGGTTCCGAGCCGCGCTCGCCGCGTGCCACGGGATCGCTGCTGCACTGCCACGAAATATATGCTACTCAGTTTCGCGGCTGACAGAGTGACAAGCAATGGCCTCGAGTAACCTGACCCTCCTCATCGGTACCACCAAGGGTGCCTTCCTCATTTCCGGCGGCAGCGGCCGCAGCGGCTGGGCAGTCACCGGCCCGTTCTGTGACGGCTGGCCGATCAATCACCTGGTTGGCGATGCCGAACGCGGCACGCTGTGGGCCGGCGGCGGTGGTGACTGGCATGGCGCGGGCATCTGGCGGTCGGACGATGGCGGCAAGACATGGAAACTGACCAGGCTCACCACCGGCCAGATGGACGAGTGGGCGGCAAACGATCCGGATTTTGCCGGGATGATCGGCTGGACCGGTGAAGCACAACCCTTTGGCAGCGCGTTCTCGCAAATATGGTCGCTCAGCCATGCCCATGGCACGCTATATGCCGGCACCAAACCGGCCAATCTTCTCAAAAGCACTGATGGCGGTTCCAGTTGGGAGCGCAACGAGGCACTGGCCGATCATCCGTCGAAGGAAAGCTGGAACCCGGGCGCAGCCGGATTGGTGCTTCATACCATCGTGTCCGATCCGGCCAATCCGCACAAACTCTGGCTCGGTATTTCCGCTGCTGGCGTGTTTGCCACCGAGAACGGCGGCGCATCATGGGAACGCCGCAACCGCCTGTCAAATGCCGAAGCCTGCGCCGACCATGACCACCCTGCCGCCCCGGCAAACGGCGAGACCGGCCATTGCGTCCACAACATGGTGCGTGCGCCCGGCGCATCGGGTGACCTCCTCTACCAGCAAAATCATCATGGCGTCTGGCGCTCAAGTGACGGCGGGCGTAGCTGGGATGATCTGACCGACGGTCTGCCGTCGACCTTCGGCTTTCCGATCCGCGTCCATCCGCGCGATCCCGAAACGATCTGGACCATGCCGCTTAATGGCGACAGTGCGGGCCGTTATCCGCCGGATGCCGCGGCGGCGGTGTGGCGCTCGCGTGATGGCGGACAAAGCTGGCAGGCGATGCGCCAGGGCCTGCCGCAGGCCGGCTGCTTTTTTACCGTGCTGCGCCAGGCCATGGCTGGCGACGGACGTGATCCGGCAGGCGTCTATTTCGGCACCAACAGCGGCTCGGTTTTCGCCAGTCTCGACGAAGGTGAGAACTGGAGCGAAATCGCCCGCCACCTGCCGACAATCCTCGCTGTCGAAGTGCTCGACCGGCCATAGCATCGGAAACGCCAGCCCATGCGCTTTTTCTTCCTATTGATCCTCATTGCCGGTATCGCGCTCGGTATAGGATATCCGTGGGTGGTACAGAATTTTACCGGCGACGAAATTGCCACCTGGCGGATTTATGAACGCGGCGGCACATTCGAGCCGGTTGAGGTGACACTTGCGCCTGACGATGCGCCGGTCCGGGTGATTGTCGACATGACGTCCATCGGACGTTTCTATCCTTCGGGTTCGCAGACTGTATTGACTTTGACAGCGGCGACCGGCGGAACAACGGTGATGGCAGAAAAACTGACTTTCATGCACCAGACACCACGCGAAGACAGTCCACAGGCCGCCGATACAATCTACCGTGACAGCCCCGGTGTGATCAGTCCGCAAAACGAGACGGCCTACCGGTTCGTTGTCGGACGGGGCGATGCCGATTCAATCGGGATTCGCACCGTTGACCTGATCCTGCGCCGGAGAGCCATGACTTTTGACGAACGCGCACAGCCCGCGGGCTTCACGCTGATGGGCCTTGGTTTTATCGGTATGGTAATCGCGCTCGTGCGCCGCCGTAAATCCAATGCTGCAAACGGCAGCGGGCCGAAATGGGGTCGCTGACTGACGCTGTCACATCGGCATTGGATAGACGCGTCGGATGGCGGCAATGCCTTCCATGACCGTGTCGCTGAGCACCAGATCGGCGGCAGCAATATTGGTCTTGAGCTGCTCCAATGAAGTTGCGCCGATGATGGTTGACATCATGGCCGGCCGGGTCAGGCACCAGGCAAGAGCCATTTGCGACGGCTCCAGCCCATTATCGCGCGCCAGCGCGACATAGCGATCATTGACCGGAACCGAGTGATCGTTCCACCGGCCGCCAAGCGTTTCGTTGAGCGAACGCCTTGAGCCGGCAGGGATTTTTCCGCCGGCATATTTGCCGCTCAGCATTCCGGCCGCCAGCGGTGACCACGCCATCAGTCCAACACCCTCATGGTGACAGGCTTCTGCAAGATCGAGATCGAAAGTGCGTTGCAGGAGGTTGTACTCGTTCTGGATGGAAACGATCCGCGGCCAGCCATTGCGCTCCGCGGTGTTCACGTACCTCATCACGCCCCATGCAGTCTCGTTCGACAGCCCTAGGAACCGCATCTTGCCTTCCCTGATCAACCCGTCCGCCGTCTCCAGCACATCGGAAATATCGTCCTCGGCTTGCCTGGTATCCTGACCGGTTGGATCGAAGTTCCAGGCCTGGCGGAAGTGATAGGAACCACGGTTCGACCAGTGAATCTGATAGAGATCGATATAGTCTGTCTTGAGACGTTTCAGGCTGGCCTCAATCGACTGGCGAATGGCGGTTCCGTCGATCGGAGCGCCGCCGCGAGCAAATCGCGAACCCTTGCCGGTAATTTTGGTGGCAACAATCACCTTGTCGCGCTTGCCGCTTTTGGCAAGCCAGTTGCCGATGATAGCTTCGCTGCCGCCAAATGTTTCCGCCGTCATTGGTGTCGTCGGATACATTTCGGCGCTGTCGATGAAATTGATGCCGTGGTCGCGAGCGTAATCAAGCTGGCTATCGGCTTCCTGCTGAGTGTTTTGCGACCCCCATGTCATTGATCCGAGGCAAAGTTCGGAGACGGTAACACCTGTACGGCCAAGCGGTCGTTGTTTCATGGAATGATCCCGGGAAATCTGTTTTTGTCAGACAAGTGAAGGTAGTGGGTTTTTTCGTCGGCGCAATCCGCCAGCAATCAACCTTTCCTCAAATGTTTTCAAAGTCGCCGGACCGGCCCTTGCCCGACGCAAAACGCGCTGCACCCGAAACACCCTCTTTGCGAAAGGCATCGGCACTACGCCATTCGTTTGCCAGAGCCTGTTT
>JAHEGF010000434.1 GCA_024645155.1 Phyllobacteriaceae bacterium
AAGCCGGATTAAGCCTGGCGCGAATTTACAAGCAAATTGTTTTTGCTTACCTGCCCCTGAGGATCTTCCAGGTGCAATCCTGCGATCGTAGCGATAAAAAAAAGAACCGGATTGTGAAAGCCCGGTTCTTTTTTTGGTTCATCTAAGATCAATCCAGATAGGTACTGCTCCAGGGGGTGTATTCGGATTCCAGGTTTTGCATGATCTGATTCAGGCTGAACCAGACCGGCTTAAGCTGCATCTCGGCAAACAACACGGACTGGTCATCGTAGTGAGGGGAGTCTTCCCGGATGGTGGCGCTGCCGAACTGGTGGATGCTGAAAGATTCAACCGTGCTGTCCGGCCGCCAGGCCACCAGCATGACATAGCCGTCGCCATCGTTGGCTTTTAGGATTCCGTTGTCCTGAATCTGAGCGTATGCGGCCCGGATCACATCCGGCCCTCCCCCCAGGGGGACATCAACAGCGCCGCGCTGCAGGCGCTGCACTTCTCCCCAGGGTGGGTCGAGCCTGCCCTGATGCTGCTGCAGGTACTTAACTGCCTGCTCAAACGCAGTGCGGACATCTTGGGGGGTAAACTCGTTTCTGTTCATCGAAGAACCGTTAAACCCCTCCACATTTTCTGAGAGGAAGTACATGGTGAGCACCCCGAGAGCGGCTTGTGTGCTTTCTTTGCCAACGCTGAGATCCCAATCAGCCAGCAGGCTTTGGCCTTGCTGAAGCAATCGGTCTTCAAAAGACAGCCCAGACAGGATGCCCATGGCGGTTCCGACATCGGAATCGGGATGGTAGCTGAGGTTGAACTTGTAAGCGGTAAACTCCTCGAAGCTGATTGAGGTGTCTGCGGAAAATAATTCTTTCAGCATCAGGGAACGGTTGGTTTCGTATTCTTCGATGCCGAAAGTGGGCGAGAAGTCGGCCGGGTTGGGATTGCCTTCTCCGAAGGTAGTGAGGTAAGGCGAGCTGTTGGCATTTTGGAAGAAACCGGAGGGGGGATTGAGCACCTGGGGCAATTTTTCCGGTGGCAAATATTCGCTCCAGAGCACATCGGAGGAGGTCCCGGGCAGGTAGAGGTCCCACTGGTAACCTTCGGCCCGGATGGGGAGTTTGGCGTTGTAAAGATAATAGATATTGCCCTGATTATCGGCATAGCCCACATTGAAAGTGGGTAAGGCCCCGTTGTACATGGCGGTGCGCCATTCCTCAAAGTTGGCGGCTTTGTTCATCTGGTAGAGCTGCTGAAAGATATGAATCTGCCCAAAGCCTGAGTAGCGGATCGCATATACGCCGTGATCCTGACGCACCACCGGGCCGAAAACCGACCACAGGGCTTCTTGCTTAACGGTGATTTTGAGATTGCCGATCAGCTTGACCTTGAGGGGGACTTCCCGAACTTCCAGGTCGAGCCATTCGCCGTCAAAGAGATACTGGTTCTCATTTTCGGGGTTGATCTCCAGGAGAAAGATATCGGTCAGGTCGGGATCATTGACCGTCAGGGCCCAGCTCAGATTTTCGTTATGGCCCTGAATCACACTCGGGACTCCCGGGAAAGTTGCCCCGACCACATTCCAGCCTTCTTCGCTGTGAAGGTGGATCTCGTACCAGGTGACAGGGCCTTGCCAGGGCTGGTGGGAATTGACCGCAAAAAAGGTCGAGCCGTCCTGGGTGCGGCTGGGAGCGACACCAAAGACGTTGGAGCCGTACTGGTAATCGGTAAATTTATACCAGGCCCCGGGCAGCGGGGAGACCTCAGACTGGCGCTCTTCGGCGAAGAGCTGGCTGATGGGGCCGTCCAGGCCAAAGTACATCGGGGACTGGAAGACGGAGATCGCCACCATGTCCTTTCCGGTCACCGGAAAGGCTTCGGGGACAAGGACTTCTTTGGGGTGCAGGGCGGCGAAATGGTTGAGACCTTCGGCATAGGCGTTCAGGATAGCTTTGGTAGGGGCGTTGATGTCATTTTGATATTGGGCTTCAACCACATCCCAGACCCGCAGCAGCGAAACGAGATAATCTACCGCGGCGGAATCGGGGCCGTAGGTGCGCCCGAGCATTCCCTTA
>JAHEGF010000435.1:0-1146 GCA_024645155.1 Phyllobacteriaceae bacterium
TCTTATATTCGTTTAGCAGAAGCCATGCGGGAAATCTTCGGTTTCCATTTTTTTGTCCCCACCCACCAGGGCCGCGCTGCTGAGAATATCCTGTGCGCGGTGGCATTGCAAGGCGGACAGTATGTGCCCTCCAATATGCACTTTGACACCACCGAAGGGAACATTCGAGCCCGTGGCGGACGGCCCACCAACCTGGTGATCGAGGAGGCGTTCGATCCCCGTTCCAGGCATCCCTTTAAAGGGAACATGGACTTGGATAAGCTGCATGGTTTCATCGAAAACGTGGGGGCCGCCAACATCCCCTTTGGAATGCTGACCATCACCAATAATGCCGGGGGCGGGCAGCCGGTATCGATGGAGAACATCCAGGCTGTGGCTGCGCTCTACCAGGAATACAAAATCCCCTTCTATATCGACGCCTGCCGTTTTGCCGAAAATGCTTATTTTATCAAACTGCGCGAGCCGGGCTACGCTGATAAAAGCGTGGCCGAAATCACCCGCGCAACCTTCGCTTTAGCCGATGGCGCCACCATGAGCGCCAAAAAAGATGCCATCGTCAATATCGGCGGCTTCCTGGCAACTAATGACGAAGAGCTTTTTATGCAAATTAAAAATGAGTTGATCCTGCGGGAAGGCTTTCCCACTTATGGCGGCCTGGCCGGGCGCGACCTGGACGCTATGGCCGTAGGCTTACGCGAAGGCATGGGTGAAGAATACCTGGCTTATCGCCTGGGGCAGACCGCTTATTTGGCCGAGAAACTGCTCGAAGCTGGTGTACCGATTGTCGAGCCGCCTGGCGGGCATGCCGTTTATCTGGATGCCGGTCGCCTGCTACCGCACATTCCACAGCCGGAATTCCCCGGGCAGGCCTTGGTAGCGGAGCTTTACCGGGAAGGGGCCATTCGCGGCGTGGACCTGGGTTCAGTGGCCTTTGCTTATCCTGACCCCGATACCGGTGAGATGATCTACCCCAAGCTGGAGTTGGTACGGCTGGCCCTGCCCCGTCGAGTATACACTCAGACCCACATGGACTATGTCGTCAAGGTAGTTGCCCGGATAAAAGAACGGGCAGGGCAAATCAAAGGCTATCGTATCACCTATGCACCGGTACTATTACGCCATTTCACGGCCCAATTCGAACCGATT
>JAHEGF010000435.1:1156-2052 GCA_024645155.1 Phyllobacteriaceae bacterium
CTGGGCACTCCCTTCTTGCCCGATTTTATCCCTGCTCAACCGCGGTAGATGCCTGAGCAGTTACAATACTTTTTTTAATTCGCGGAGAATTTCTCTGTGAGTTTATATAACTCTCCGTGTTCTTCATGTCTCAGTGATAAAAATAGGAGAAGATATGACTGAAGAAAAACGTACCATTACTGCTGAAGACCTTTACAAATTTGAGTTGATTTCCGGGCTGGAGATTGCCCCTGACGGAAATCACGTGATCTACGCCCAACAGCGCGTGGACCCTAAAACCGAAAAGAAGTTCAGCAACCTGTGGCTGGTCCCAACCGAGAATGGCGGCCCCACTGAAGGTGGGGTGCCGCGCCAGTTTACGTATGGTGACCAAACCGACCGAGCCCCGCGCTGGTCGCCGGAGGGGGAGCAGATTGCCTTCCTTTCCAACCGCAAGGATGAGAAGCAATCCCAGCTTTACCTGATCCCCTTCAGGGGCGGCGAAGCCCGTCCGTTAACTGATCTCAAGGGCGTCATCAGCAGCTTCGAGTGGTCACCTGATGGGACCAAAATCGTATGCCAGTTCCGCAAGAAGGATGCTGAAGACCTGGAGCGGGAAGAAGACGAACAGAAGAAAAAGCTGGGGGTGGTATCCCGCCATTATGACCGCATCAGCTACAAGTTCGACGGCGCGGGCTTCCTGCCCAAAGAGCGCTGGCACATCTTAGTGATTGATGCGCAAAGCGGGGAAGAGATCCAGCTCACCGAAGGCGAGATCTACGATGAGACTTCACCCACCTGGACGCCTGACGGGCAGAGAATCATCTTCACTTCCAACCGCGCCGCCGACCCCGATATCGACTTCGACCTGACCGACCTGTACATCCTCCCGGCTGCGGGCGGCGAAATGCAAAAGA
>JAHEGF010000194.1 GCA_024645155.1 Phyllobacteriaceae bacterium
CACCATATGCCACATCCTGGAAATCGACAACCTTGGCGAGGCCGTTGGATGCCATATGGATGACGGGTTCTGGCAAGGCTTCGACCCGGGCAACAAGGCGCTGCCAAGCGGCGACATCGGCATCGGGACCAGCCAGCATGATCGCGGATTGCGCGGGCGCCAATGCCTTGCTGGCTGGTATATCTTCCCCGCCGCTTTCTGCCCGTTTGCAAGCCACAGCGAAGGCTTTCAGGCTCGTCTCGACACCGCGGCCTGACCGCCTGATGGTCTCCTCGAACTGGGCGCGCGTGAAGGGCAATTCTTTCGAGCCGCACAGCGCACCGAAAGCACTTGCCGAGATTACGCTGCCGTGGGCCACAGCAACCGCATCCATGTCAAATGCGATCAGCCTTCTTGAAGCCTTGCGCGCCGCGTCCATGACATCAGCTGATTGTGAAATCCCGTCGCCCGGAACGACCTTCTCGGATACAGCAAGCGCCCTGTGCGTCGATGCGATCAGGGCTGTCTGGCCCGGTGTCACAAAACCGCGCATGATCGCGCGGCCGGCTTCCATCATCTCGGCTGCAATCAAAATGTCGACATCGCCAGGCGCCGGGGAAAGCGCAAATACCGGATCGCGCCCCTCATCGGGCATCATCTCTATGTAATAGATGGTGGCGCCGGTACGTTGGGCAACGCCTGCAACCGAAGTCGATTGCGCAACGTAGCCGTTTTCTTGCGCCAGATCGACAATCCAGTTGCCGAGAACACCTCCGCCTTGCCCGCCTACGGCAAGGACGGCAAGTTTGATGACGCGGACATCCGGTTTGCGCACCGCCCGTCTGGGCACCGATGAATTGCGCGCTGGCTGTTTGCGTTTGCGTGGTTTTGCCTGAATGTTCATTGCGCCGCTGCCATCGAACTTTCGCGCGCATTGTTTGCCACCACCGCAGGCATCTGTGGTACCGTCAGATGCCGCTTGCGACGGCGTTTCTGAAGGTAGGTGATGAATTTCTTGCGGATACCGGAAAGCCAAGTCTCGAACGTATTCGGATTGTAAATGACATCCGCCCGGTAAAAGGACGGGCATAAGACCGCAGCATCGGCGACCTCGCCGCAATTTCCGCATCCGACACAGGCCTGGTCGATGTGGGCCACCGGGTCGTCGCGCAACGGGTCATCGAGATGTTTGACACTCAGCGATGGGCATCCGGAAAGCCGCATGCATGCGTGGTCGCCGGTACAAACGTCTTCATCAACGCCAAACCTTGGTTTGACAACGCGTTTCCCACTCGTGATCGCCGCACCCATGAGCGGTTTTTCTCGGCGTTGCTTGTTGAGCATGCATTCAGATGCGGCGACGATCACTTTCGGACCGTCGTGCTTCGACGTCAGCGCCTCTTTCAAGGTCGCCTGCATTTTCTTGACATCGTAGGTGTGATCGATCTGGCGCACCCATTCAACGCCGACACCCTTGACGGCATCGGAAATCCGATGCCTGGTCGATTTCGATGCGTTGTCGGCCCGCGACGACAAAACATCCTGCCCGCCGGTTGCCGCCGAGTAAAAATTATCAACGACCATGATAACGCTGTCGGATTTGTTGAAGACGGCATTTCCGATGCTCGTTGACAGGCCATTGTGCCAAAAACCGCCATCACCGATGATCGATATGGCTTTGCGGTCGCCACCGCCATCAAACGCCGCATTCGACGCCGGACCAAGACCATATCCCATCGTGGTTCCGCCAATCTCGAACGGCGGCAGGGATGAGAACAGATGGCAACCGATATCGGCAGCAATTTGATGCGGACCGAGTTCCTCCTCGACCAGTTTCATCGCCGCAAAGATCGGCCGCTCCGGGCAACCGACACAGAATCCAGGGGGGCGGATCGGCACGGTTTTCGACAAATCAGGCAAATCAGGCTTGTCCGGCTCGCGATTGGGTGCCCTGTCCTGTGCCGGCATCAACTTCGGCGCTGCGCTGCGGATAAACCGGCTGATGCTGTCCAGCATTACCTGGCCGGTATACTCTCCCGCCATCGGGAAAAAGTCTTTTCCATGCAGCCGCACGGTAGCACCGGCCTTGAAAAGCATTGCACCAAATGCTTCCTCGATGTGGTTTGGCTGCCCCTCTTCGACAACCAGGACTGCATCCTTGCCATCGCAATACGCAACAAACTCGTCGTCTATCAGCGGATAGGTGACGTTCAGGACATAGATGGGTACGTCCGTTTCACCGTAAATGTCGGCCAGGCCCAAACGCTGCAGCGCGCGGATCACCCCATTGTACATCCCGCCCTGACAAACAATCCCCACCTTGCCGGTCTTCGGCCCGAAATACTCGTTGAGGCCTCGCGACTTGATAAACTCGACTGCAGCCGGCCAGCGTTTTTCGATCTTTTCCTTTTCATGAACAAAAGACATCGGCGGCAATACGATACGTTCGGTCTGACGCTGCGGATTATTCAGCGCATCGGAAACAGTCAGGGGCGGCTTCCTGTTGTCCTTGGCGACAAAGGATCCGGTCACATGGCAGCAACGTATCCGCACTTCCAGCATGACCGGTGTATTTGATGCTTCCGACAGTTCGAATCCATCCTCAACGGCCTTCACGATCGACGGCAGATTGGGCCGTGGATCAAGAAGCCATATCTGTGACTTCATGGCATAGGCATGGCTGCGCTCCTGCATGATCGAGGAGCCCTCGCCGTAATCTTCGCCAACTATGACCAGAGCGCCGCCGGTCACGCCGCCCGATGACAAGTTGGCGAGCGCATCCGAGGCGACATTGATGCCGACCGTAGACTTGAATGTGACGGCGCCGCGGATCGGGTAATGTACCGAAGCGGCCAGCATTGCGGCTGCGCCGGCTTCCGAAGCGTTTGCCTCAAAACGGACGCCAAGTTCACCGAGGATTTCCTGGGCATCCGAAAGCACATCCATGAGGTGCGAAATCGGCGCACCCTGGTAGCCTCCGACATAGCCAACCCCGCATTGCAGCAGCGCCTTTGTAATAGCGAGAATCCCCTCACCGGAAAATTCCTCACCATTTCCGATACGCAGTTGCCTGACTTCCTTGGCGAAGGACCGCTCTGCCATTTCTTCTCCCCGTTTGGCGGCAATGCCTCGCTTTCGCAGGCCTGCCGCAAGTTACACTACAGTTCGTGCTTGCGGATGTTCCTCAGTATTTTTTGCAGCGTCGCCACAAACGCCTCTTCTTCATCACCTGGGATCTCCGTAAACATGGCCCTGAATCGCTGGTGCATTTCCGGCCAGAAGCGGGCAAATGCAGCCTGCCCGGCTTCTGTCAGGTATATTTCGCGCACCCGTCCGTCACTTTGGTGGGCAACCCTGCGCACCAGTCCTTCAGCTTCGAGCGTATCTAGGGTGCGGCTCATGGTGGAAGGTTCAAACACCGCGTACACGGACAACTCGTTGATAGTCAGGCCGGGCACCACCGACAACACCGCCAGCGTACGCATTTTCGCCGTCGTCAGATCATGATCACGCAACGCCTCATGCATTGTCGTGTTCCATCGAGCGATGATCCGGTTCATCAGATAGGGAGCAAACCGGTTCAACCCGATCTCGCCCAGCGACGGCGGCGACGCCTGATCCGCAGCGTCCTGCCTGTCAGCCAGTTTTGTTTGCGAGCGAATGTCCACGGCTACTTCATTGCCTTTGCAAACAGGTACCCCGAACCACCGCCAAGACCGGGCCCGGGATGAGTGGAGGCGCCAATGTGCCACAAGCGGTCGATATGGGTCTGATGATTGACGCTGCCCTTGAACGGACGCCAGATAAAGGACTGGTCCAGGCCACAATATCCGCCGTAGGGATCGCCGCCCGTCAGGTTGATATTCATCGTTTCCAGATCCGCTGGTGACAGTGCTTTTCGCGCAACAATGCTTTTGTGGAATCCGGTCAGGTGTTTCTCAAGGATTGCCTCGATACGATCTGCATAGGCTTCACGCAATTCTTCGTTCCAGCAGCCGTCGGCAGGGACCGTCAGTTTCCCCGCCGCATCTCCCTTGATAATTCGCGGGGCTTCCGGCATTTGCAACCAAAGGACCGCCTTGCCATCGGGGCAGCGCGACGGGTCAAGCGCCGATGGCTGGCCGACGCAGATCGTCGGTGTTTCGGGAAGCATGCCGCGCTCTGCCTCGTTAGCCGCCTTCGATACACCGTCCAGGCCTGGTGTGAGGTGAAGCAATGCGACACCTTCAAGCCCCGCCGTTTTCCATTTTGGCGGATTATCAAGGGCGTAGTGAAGTTGAAAATTGCCCTTGCCATGCTGATAGCGTGAAGTCGCATCCGCGATCTCCTGCGGGACGCTTGCCAGCAATTTCCCGTAAAGCTGTCCGGGCGTGACAGAACAGGCAACACCGACGCTTGCCAGCAGTTCTTCGCCACCGGCCAGGCGCACGCCGACTGCCCGGCCGTTCTCGGTCAGGATTTCCGCAACGTCGGATCCGGTGCGGATTATCCCGCCGCGCTCCTCGACAAGGGCCCGAAATGCCCGGGTGATATTGACCGCTCCACCTTTGACAACCGGCGCACCGGCCGCCTCGAGCGCAAAGGCGATAACCCTCGCCATCTGGCCGGAATAGGCGCTTTCGGGTGCAAGACCGGTATGCAATACCCATGGAGCAAGCAGTGCCTGGCTGAGTTCTGACCGGTAACCGGAGCGCAACATGCCGCGCGCGGTTGACATCGCTTCGCCCGCAAATTCTGCAAATCCGCGCAGGCCCATCTTCCAAGCCGTTCGGGCAAGCAGGCGGAAGGTTGGAAAGGACCACAATCTGCCGCCAAGCAAACCGAATATCAGTTCCGCATTTTGTTCAACCGACGCTACATCCTTTGCAAATTGCCCACCGTCGCCATCTGCCAACAGGTTGAGCGCGGCAATATTGGCCTTCCGGTCTGTTTTCAGCACAAACGACGACCCATCTGGCATCAGGACACCGGTCGGTGCATCGCTATTGCAAAACTCCAGGCCATGACGGGCGAGGTCACCGGCAAGTTCCGCATAAGCCGGTGACGTTATGAACAGCACAAATGTTGTCGCGAGCAGATCATGGACAAAGCCGGAGGCGCCGATATCGCCGGACTTGATACACCCTCCGATTTCGTCCTCCCGCTCGAGCACTATGACGCGCCGGCCCGCAGCACCGAGAAGTGCCGCGGCGACAAGCGCATTTATTCCGCTGCCAACAATGATGAAGTCAGCACGATTGCCCATCATCAATTCCCCGGTTTGCCTAGCCTTTGGGTTTCAGCGCCAGAACGCGTGTCGGGCTTCCCGTGCCGTTCACGATTTTGAGCGGCGCCGCGATGATGACCGCGCCTTTCGGCGGCAATTTGTCTAGATGGGACAAGCTGGCCAATCCATAGCGGTCCGCCTTGTGCATCAGGTTGTGCGCCGGAAACGGCGGATCAAAAGTGGCAGCGCTGCCGGCATCGGTGCCGATCGTTTCACTGCCCCAGCCAATCGCACCCTTTTCGATGATATATTCGATGCAATCTACCGAAGGCCCCGGCGAATGCGGTCCGTTCTCGTCCATGTTGAGAAATGCGTCCTCGGAATGATTGCGCTTGTACCAGTCGGTGCGCATCACGACCCATTCGCCGGACTTGATCGCCCCATGTTTGGCCTCCCAGGCCCGTACGCCGTCGGCGGTCAGGACGAAATCATTGTTAGCCTCGGATTCCTTTGAACAGTCGATGACGTTGACCGGGGCGACAAAATTCTGCGGCGGTATCGTATCCGTAGTCCCGTCCTTGTAATCCTTACCAGTGATCCAGTGCTGGGGTGCGTCAAAATGCGTACCCGAGTGCTCGCCGATTTTTAGCCAGTTCCAGGCCCACCACGGACCATTCTCATCATATTGCGAGATCTTATGAATTTCGATTGTCGGCGTATTTGTACCGAGATCGGGCGGCAGTTTCAACAATGGTGTCTCCGGACCCAAAGGTCCAGCAAGATCAACAACTTCCACATCACCGGAAAGCAACATGGCACCAAGATTGTTGATGGTGTCTACAGCACTCATCCCTCGTCCTCCTCAAGATTTTCTTTGGCAATGAACCAAGCCGGATTCACGCTAGACGAAACTATCTGAATATGCAAATATCTTTGGATGGATTTTCGGGGCTCTGTATGACTTACGACGTAGCCATCATCGGTGCAGGCCACAACGGTCTGGCCGCCGGGGTCCACTTGGCGCAAAAAGGCTGGAAAGTTGGGGTTTTCGAGGGTTCTTCCGTAGCCGGGGGCGCAGTCCGCACCGACGAGTTGACAGCTCCGGGATTTCGCCATGACCGCGGCGCCATGAATCTCAGCCTTTTTGCCGGATCACCATTTTTCCGTGCATAT
>JAHEGF010000195.1:0-4259 GCA_024645155.1 Phyllobacteriaceae bacterium
TTTTCAGAGGCAGCGTGCCGGACAGTTTACAGAGCCTACACGCATTATCGGGGCATCGCGCGCAAAAATGTCGAATGCGGCATACCGCGCGTTTGCCAAGGCTGCCATCGATGAACACGTTTCGGCAGACGATGCCGATAACACGGATATCAACCGGTTTGTCGAGAGGTTGCACTACATCTCGGTAGACGCCACCACCGAAGATGGATGGGAGGATCTCAAGAAACTGATTGGCAAGAGCCAGGCCGTGCGCGCATTTTATTTGGCAGTGGGGCCATCCCTGTTTGGCCATATTGCCGAGCGCCTGCGGAAATACGGGCTGGTCAACGACCGCACCCGCATTATCGTGGAAAAACCGATCGGCCGCGATTTACAGTCCGCACGCGCACTCAACGATACCATCGGCGCGGTGTTTGACGAGCACCAGATTTTTCGCATTGACCACTATCTCGGCAAGGAAACGGTTCAAAACCTGATGGCGTTGCGTTTTGCAAATGCTCTTTATGAACCGCTGTGGAATTCGGCGCATATCGACCATGTCCAGATCACCGTTGGCGAATCGGTCGGACTTGAAGACCGCGCCGGATACTACGACCGGGCCGGTGCATTGCGTGACATGGTGCAAAACCACATGCTGCAACTTTTGTGCCTGGTGGCACTTGAAGCGCCGGCGTCACTTGATGCAGATGCGTTGCGAGACGAAAAACTGAAAGTGCTGCGCGCACTCACCCCGGTCGATGCAAAAAACGCCGACATGGTAACCGTGCGCGGCCAATACACGGCTGGTGCCTCATCGGGCGGGGCGGTCAGCGGCTACCTGGAGGAGCTTGAAAACTGCGAAAGCGACACGGAGACATTCGTTGCGATAAAAGCTGAAATCGCAAACTGGCGCTGGGCCGGCGTTCCGTTTTACCTGCGGACCGGCAAGCGTCTTGCAGAGAGGGTTTCGGAAATCGTGATCCAGTTCAAACCGGTGCCGCATTCCGTTTTCGACGAGGCTGCGGGCCCGGTGGTTGCCAACCAGCTGGTCATTCGCCTGCAGCCGGAAGAAGGTGTCAAACAGTGGATCATGATCAAGGATCCGGGGCCGGGTGGCATGCGTTTGCGTCATGTGCCACTAGACATGAGCTTTGCTGAAACTTTCAAGGTCCGCAATCCGGACGCCTATGAACGGTTGATCATGGATGTCGTGCGCGGCAATCAGACGCTTTTCATGCGGCGTGATGAAGTTGAGGCGGCATGGAAGTGGATTGACCCGATCCTGAAGGCCTGGGAGCAAACCAGACAGCCGGTACGGAGCTACAAGGCCGGCACCTGGGGCCCGACCGCATCGGTAGCGCTGATTGAGCGCGACGGACGAACCTGGCACGAGAGCACATGAGCGAACCCGCACCCGTGAATCCGGTCTGGAGAGAGGAAGCAAGCCCTGACCTGCTGGCCCACAAACTTGCCCGTGCAGTCTCGCGGCGCTTGGCGGAGGCCATCGAGGTACGCGGGACCGCGTTGCTGGCGGTTTCGGGCGGCAAGACGCCGCTACCCCTGTTCAAGGCATTGTCATCGGAAGACATCGAATGGGGCAAGGTGACCATAATCCTGGCCGATGAACGGTTTGTTCCGCCCCAGTCTTCGCGCTCGAACGAACATCTGGTAACGCTCGGCCTCCTGCAAAACCGTGCGGCAAAAGCGCATTTCGAAGGCCTGTATGGCGAAGCGGAAACCGTCGAACTGGCAGCCCAATCGGCTGGTCGCCGCATGCAACAGATAGATTTCCCGCCCGATGTCACGGTCCTCGGCATGGGACTTGACGGGCATACGGCTTCACTTTTTGCTGACTGGGAGAATATCAGCGAGGGTTTGAACATGGCTTCAGACGCTTATGTGCTGGCAGTCAATTCGGATAACGCCAGGGAACCGCGGCTGACATTGCCACTGGCCAGAATTGCGGCATCGCGCTTCATAGCGTTGCTGATCGAAGGCTATCAAAAAAAGGATTGCCTACTCAACGCGCTTGAAGGGCGGGCAACCGGCGTCATGCCGATTGTCGAGGTCATCCGGAATTCAGTCGCGCCGGTGCATATTTTCTGGGCACCGCGAGAAGCAACATCCAGCGAGGGTGAACAATGAGCGCCAGAAGGCAAATACAGGCGATTACCGATCGGATCCGCGATCGCTCGGGCAACAGCCGCGAAAGCTATCTCCAGCGCATCGACGCCGCTGCCACCGCCGGCGTCCACAGATCGGCGTTGTCATGTGGCAACCTGGCTCATGGCTTCGCCGCGTGCGGCCCGGAATCGAAAGAAGCCCTTGCTGGTGACAGTGCGCCCAATCTAGCGATTATCACTGCCTATAACGACATGTTGTCTGCCCACCAGCCGTTCGAATCTTTTCCGAAGCTCATCAAGCAGGCGGCAGCGGAAGCCGGTGGTGTCGCCCAGGTGGCGGCTGGCGTACCGGCGATGTGCGATGGCGTGACCCAGGGACAAACCGGCATGGAACTTTCGTTGTTCTCCCGCGACGTCATAGCGATGTCCGCCGCAATAGGTTTGTCACACAACATGTTCGATGCCGCCGTCTATCTCGGCGTCTGTGACAAGATTGTTCCCGGACTGGTCATAGCCGCCCTGTCGTTTGGTCATCTGCCGGCGATATTCATTCCCGCGGGACCTATGACATCGGGCCTTCCCAACGACGAGAAAGCCAGGGTCCGGCAATTGTTTGCCGAAGGCAAGGTCGGCCGGGACAAATTGCTGGAGGCAGAATCGGCATCCTATCACGGCCCCGGAACGTGCACGTTTTACGGTACCGCAAACTCGAACCAGATGCTGATGGAGTTGATGGGGTTGCATACACCCGGCTCCTCATTCATCAATCCCGGCACACCGCTCAGGGATGCGTTAACCCGGGAAGCAACCCGTCAGGCTTTGGCTATCACCGCGCGTGGAAACGACTTCAAGCCTGCCGGGCGCATGATCGACGAACGGTCGATCGTCAACGGCATTGTCGGATTGCTGGCAACAGGCGGGTCGACAAATCATACGATCCACCTGATCGCGATGGCCAAGGCCGCGGGAATCCAGATTACCTGGAACGACATGGCAGACTTGTCAGGCTTGGTGCCGCTGCTTGCCCGCGTCTACCCGAACGGTCCCGCTGATGTGAACCATTTCAATGCGGCGGGCGGACTTGGTTTTCTCATCCGCGAGCTGCTCGATGCCGGTTTGCTGCATGATGATGTGCAAACCGTCTGGGGCGAAGGTTTGAGAGATTATACGGTTGAAGCCAGACTGGGTCCGGACGGGCAGGTAATGCGAGTGCCAGTTCCCGCAAAAAGCGGAAATGAAAAAGTTCTTGCCGGCTACAAAAACGCTTTTCAACCCAACGGCGGAATATCCGTACTTTCGGGAAATCTTGGACACGCGATCATCAAAACATCCGCGATCAAGCCGGAAAGGCACTTGGTTGAAGCCCCGGCTGTCATTTTTGAAAGCCAATCGGCGTTACAGGACGCGTTCAAGGCTGGTGAACTCGAGCGGGATTTCGTTGCTGTCATCCGCTATCAGGGTCCCAAAGCCAACGGCATGCCGGAGTTGCACAAGCTGACACCAGTGCTTGGCGTGCTGCAGGACCGCGGGTTCAATGTGGCGCTTGTAACAGACGGGCGCATGTCCGGCGCGTCGGGCAAGGTGCCGGCAGCCATCCACGTGACGCCGGAAGCGCTGGACGGCGGAACAATTGCGCGCATCGTTGATGGCGACGTGATCCGGCTTGATGCAGATTCAGGCACGCTGGAGGTTCTCGCCGAAGAGACAGAGCTGGCATCACGGACAATTGCGACACCGGACCTTTCAGACAACGAAACCGGGATGGGTCGTGAGCTGTTTGCAGCTTTCCGCGGTCACGCCGGAGCAGCAGATGCCGGTGCTTGCTTATTGTAACGGGGATGCATCGGGGAGATGGTTCACATAGTCTCGCGCAAAGCCCAGGGACGCGGCAGCAAACCGCCAATCCTTTTTGTCCACGGTGCCTGGCATGGAGCCTGGTGCTGGGAGGAGCATTATTTCGGCTATTTTACGAAAGCCGGCTTCGATTGCCACGCCGTCGATCTGCGTGGTCACGGGGATAGCAATCTAAAAAAAAGCACAATGCGCTGGAACCGGATCGGCGACTATGTCGAAGACGTCGCAGCAGCCGCGCGCAAGCTTGAGGAGCCACCTATAATTGTTGCCCATTCAATGGGCGGATTCGTGCTCCAGCATTAC
>JAHEGF010000195.1:4269-6347 GCA_024645155.1 Phyllobacteriaceae bacterium
TCGGCTGCCATTTTGATGGCAACGGTTCCCTGGTACGGCGTAGGGAAAGTCACGCTGCGGATTGCAGCAAAGCATCCACTGAAATTCCTGAAAGCCAACCTATTTTTGTCGCTGAAACCCCTGATCGAGGACGAAGCCAAGGCGGTAGACCTGTTTTTTTCTCCCGCAATGGACCGCAAACGCGCGCTTGATTATGTGGGCCGGTTGACGGACGAGTCCTATACTGCCTTCATCCAGATGCTGGCGCTCAAGCCGCAGCTGTCGAAAAAGGTTCATTGTCCGGCGATGCTGCTGGCGGCAGAAGACGATGCAATCATCAATCTGGCCGAGCAGAAAGCGACTGCAAAACGCTATGAAATACCGCTGGAAGTGGTCGCAAACGGGGCCCATGACCTGATGCTCGACACAAACTGGCGGGATGGCGCCGATAAGATCAATGACTGGCTTGCAACGCTGAAATTGTGAGCAGAACGGTTTGCCGGTTTACGACCTATTGCATCCGTGAAGCTGCCTCGGCGTATCCGCCGCCGGCACCATCTAGAAAATGCAGGTGATCGTCGGCGGTAACCGACGGCACGAAACAGGTCAGCACAGCCTGCGCCTGTTCGCTCAGGCCGTATCGGATCCTGCCCCTTTCTCTTTGCCGGTTGAGGTAGATTTTCAGACCATCGATCTTTGCTTCGGGAAGACAAACCGTGATTCTCAGACCATCTTGTATTTTCCGATAGTCGGTATTTAGCGCCGTGTATCTGCGGTATCTGGCCGGATCAAAACTGCCAGCGTTGATGCCGGTTTTGCCCAAGAACCAGCCAAACAATCCTTCCGCGCTGACAATGAGCTTTTGTTGCCACAAGGGCCGGTCGCCGCGTGTCGCACGTGCTTCCAGATCGAGACCTTTAGGCGGCCAAGCAAATTCCGGTCCCTCTTCGGCAACCGGATGGATTGACCCATTTTCATCGGCCAGAAGGGACAGGATAGCCGTGGCAGTCCGCGCTGGCAGATTGCCGGACCCGTCCGTGGGTTCGACGATCAGTGACACCACTTTCATGTTGTCACGCTCGATCGGCAGCCACCTGCATGATAGCCCGCTCAAATCGGGATAATTTCCGCGCCCGGCACGATCTATCAGGTGATCCCCGGCTTTCATGCGTTTCTCCGCCTGCCCAATCCCGCCGCCGGAAAATGCAAAGCCTGTCACCGCATCGGAAACTCCGACAGCAGCGACCTGCACATCGAAACCATCGTCTCTTGTCTCTTGAACCGGAATCAATGCGGCGCGCAGGTTCAATCCCGTTTCGTCAGCGACCCATGACGCGGTCTGCGACAGTGCATTGCGCACCAGTGCTTCCTGATCGGGGTCGCAAAGCATCGCCGCACCGTCGCCGCCAAAGGCATAAGGAATGTCCTGGTGGCCAAGTGCATTCATTACGGCACTGATCGACGCCGCGCCGGCCATATTGACTGCCTTGAATTTCCCCTCCGCAATCGCGGCTCGCGATTGCACAACGTCCGTCACAGCGATCAGCCAATTGGCCGGTACCCGCGTGTAGCTTCTTCTGGACAACGCCTTGCTGAACGACTTGTGCGCAGACAGGCTTCTGGCAAATCTTGCGGTAGCATCCATAAAAAGTGGACCGGTGAGCGTTAGATACTTATCACTACTGTAAACGTGCTGCGAAGGCTACCGGATCAATTGGCAGCGAGCACCACACATTAATCCCTGCCAAATGCGCGATTCGATTGGCGGGCGGCGGAAACCGCCTTGCGTTCGGGCAAGCGGGAACCAGCGCAATTTACCTGAGAGGAAACAATGGCTGCATTACAGGATACGGCAGATCCAACAGGCGTCGGCACAATTTCCCAATCGGAACGGTTTGCCAAAGCATTCGCCGAGGAAGAGGGCAAGGGGCTTGAACTGGCGATCAAGGGACGAACAGCGGCACTTGCTGTCATGGCGGTCCTCGTTGCGTTCGTGAACAGGTTTCCCGATGTGCTGTACTACCATTTCTTCATCGCGCTTTTCACCATTTCCGGTCTGCTGGTTCTCCGATTGCACAGAGTTGGCCGGCTGAAGGAAT
>JAHEGF010000436.1 GCA_024645155.1 Phyllobacteriaceae bacterium
CAACCTGACCATCGGTTCGTTTCGGGCGCCCCGCTCCAACTTCATGGCCAGCGCCGAGCAGTCCTTTCTGGATGAGGTGGCCGAAGCGGCCGGCAAGGACCCGATTGAATTCCGCCTGGAACTCTTCCGGCGTGCCCAGACCAAGCCGGTGGGGGAAGGCAACGACTACGATGCGGCCCGCTATGCCGGGGTGCTGGAACTGGTGCGCGACAAGGCGGGCTGGGGCAATACCTCAGAAGGGGTATTCCGGGGTGTGTCGGCCTATTTCTGCCACAATTCCTACGCCGCCCAGGTGCTCGACCTGGTGCTTGAAAACGGCCAGCCCCGCGTGCAGAAAGTAACCTGTGCCCTCGACTGCGGCATCGTGATAAACCCCGATGCCGCCATAAACCTGGCCGAAGGGGGCATCACCGACGGCATTGGCAACGCCCTGTACGGGGAGCTCACCGTGACCGATGGTGCAACCCAGCAGACCAACTTCGACAGGTACCGCATGATCCGCATGCAGGAAGCGCCCCGTGAAATCGACATCCACTTTGTGGAGAACGGCATAGACCCCACGGGCCTGGGCGAACCCATGTTCCCGCCCGTGTTTGCGGCCCTGGCCAATGCGCTCTACCAGGCCACCGGCAAGCGGTACTACCACCAGCCGTTTACCCAGAACCAGCCGCCTCTGGTGGGGTAGGCGATGGGCGCCTTACGGGCCAGCAGCGTCTGGTGCGGGTGTCGCGCAGCTTGTAGAAGGCCTTTTGTGGCTTCCCGGTTCTAGCAGGTCGGCACCGCCACCATACTGCCGGAGGCTTGGTTCAATTTTAACACTATCTTCCTGAATATCAGTAAAGAAACATGACAAATATCATGTCAGGGCCAGGGTTTTCAGCCTAATTTGGCCCCAGATCGCGTTCCGATCGGGTTAATGCAGACAAATTGGGGGTTTTGTTTAACCTAAAATCCTGCGATCATGAAAAAACACCTGCTTCTTGGCCTGGGCGTATGTGCCCTTGTATTCCCCTTGTCCTGCACTTCCGACTATATGAAACAGGACGACAACCTCTTCGAGCAGTCGGGGCCCGATGCCGATTCCGAAAACTCCGACGACCCGGCAGGCGACGACTCAACCCAGAATGACGACCCATTGACAGACCCGGGCACCAACCCGGCTGATACCCCCGGCGACACGACCGCCATCGACCCCTTTGCGGGCCTGGTTACCTACCTGGGCGAGGTGCAGCCCATTATGAACCAGTTGTGTGTGTCTTGCCACAATGCCGCCCTACACGAAGACGGGGTAGACGTTTCCACTTACCAGTTCGCCCGGTTGAACATCGATGAAATCCTGGAGTCGATGACTGAAGACGAAGACGACATCATGCCCCCCAGCGGCCGGGTCGACAATGCCATATTACAGACCCTGGCAGCCTGGAAAGCCGATGGTCTTCTGGAAGGTCAGGCATCTGAAGAAGACCCGACCCCGCTGCCGCCGGACGGTACCATTACCTATACGGCCAACATCCTGACCTTGTTTGCAAACAACTGCAACATGTGTCACGGGGCCAATGCCCCGGCGGGTGGGTTCAATATGTCGACCTACCAGCTGGCAGTCGACCAGATCGACTTGATCATAGCCCGCATGGAGTTGCAAAGCGGGCAGGTAGGCGTGATGCCTCCGGCCGGGCCCGTTTCTGCCACACAGCTGCAAATGCTCCGCGATTGGATCGACCAGGGCATGCCTGAATAATCGCCATTTTCTGCATCGAAACGCTGAAAAAAGGGTGCCTTGGCACCCTTTTTTTGATGCTTGGGCATGTGGGCAAAAGAGTATCTTTAAGGGCCCATAACCGGATGGCCTGCCAGGCCCTTACCTGACATGACCAGCGAATCAATAGCCGAGTATGATCCTGCTCAGCGCTTTTGAGATTACACTGCCCATCACCAACCCGGTGGTGCGGTTCCTGCTGATTTTGATGATCATTTTGTTCGCCCCCATCTTGCTGAACCGGTTTCGTGTTCCGCACCTGCTGGGGCTCATCATTGCCGGGGCCG
>JAHEGF010000196.1 GCA_024645155.1 Phyllobacteriaceae bacterium
TCCTCGATCTCGACGATGCGACGCTGGCAGAGAACTCCCGCGGCGCTTATCCGATTTCGGCCATCCCGAACGCCTCCCTGTCGGGCCGGTGCGGCCAGCCGAAGAACCTCATCATGCTGACGGCGGATGCCTTCGGCGTACTGCCACCGATTGCCAAGCTGACCCCGGCGCAGGCGATGTATCATTTCCTGTCTGGATATACCGCGAAAGTGGCAGGCACCGAGAAGGGCGTGACAGAACCCGAAGCGACATTTTCCACCTGTTTCGGCGCCCCATTCATGCCGCGCCACCCGTCCGAATACGGAAATCTGTTGCGCACCCTTATCGCCGATCACAACGTGGATTGCTGGCTGGTCAATACGGGCTGGACGGGCGGGGCCTACGGCACCGGGTCGCGCATGCCGATCCGTGCGACCCGCGCACTGTTGACAGCGGCCTTGGACGGCACGTTGAAATCCGCCAACTTCCGGACTGATGCCAATTTCGGTTTTGCAGTTCCGGTATCGGTGCCGGGTGTCGAAGACCGGATGCTTGATCCGCGTGCAACATGGGATAATCATTTGGCCTATGATCAGCAGGCAGCGCGTCTGGTTAGCATGTTCTCCGACAATTTCGAAAAATTCGAAACCCATGTCGATGCCATCGTGCTAGACGCGGCTCCAAGGCTTCAGCAGGCGGCTGAATAACCCGGCCCGTATCACAAGGTGTTGTGAGGCCCCGGCGTTCTTGGGGCCTTTCCTTTTTGTGCAGTTCGCGGCATTTGTCTGGATATGCCCGAAGCCAAAGACATCGTCGTCACGCCGTCGATCACGTTACTTGCCAGTGACTACATCGAGCAATTCGTTCGCGCGGCGGGGCCGGGCGGGCAAAATGTCAACAAGGTATCGTCGGCGGTGCAACTGCGTTTCGACGCCGCCAATGCACCGGCGCTGAGCGACCGTGTCCGGCAACGGGCAATCAAACTGGCCGGAAGGCGGGCCACCCGTGACGGAATCATCATTATCGAGGCATCGCGCCACCGCAGTCAGGAACTGAACCGGGCCGACGCGCGGCAAAGGCTTGCCGATCTCATCCGCAAGGCGGCGGAGCCACCGCCACCTCCGCGCAAGAAAACCAGGCCGCGCCGAAGTGCGGTCGAGAAACGCCTGAAAGCGAAAGCGAACCGGGGAACCGTGAAAAAACTGCGCGGCAAGATAACAGGCGACAATTGAAACCGGCCTCCATTACACACTGATGCCTTTCCTTTTTTTGTGCACGCTGTAAACATTGAAATGAAGGGTTTGGATTTGAAAGACAGGAGACGGCTTCATGGGACTGTTTGACTTTGTAAAATCGGTTGGAAAGAAACTGGGTATCGGAGATGACGAGGCTCCCGAGGCCGGTGCTTTGAAAAATGAACTCGATTCCCACAAACTGGGTACCGACAAGGTCGAGGTTTTGATCGAAGGCGACAAGGCCGTGCTGAAGGGCGAGGTCGCCGATCAGTCGATTTTTGAAAAGGCGATCGTTGCAGTTGGCAACACGCTGGGTATTTCCAAGGTCGAGGCTGGGGAACTGCAGGTTACAGCCACGGGCAAGGCCAAGGACCCGGTATTCTACACGGTCAAAAAGGGTGATTCGCTGTGGAAAATTGCCGAAGCATCCTACGGCAAGGGCAAGGGCGCTAAATATCCGGTGATCTTCGAGGCAAACAAGCCGATGCTGACACATCCGGACAAGATCTATCCCGGCCAGGTTCTGCGCATTCCGGATATCAATTCGGCTTAAGTGTGGTGCCCGGGCGCAGGATCTATTTCCTTCCTGGCGTGGCGGCGCTGACAGCCGTCACGCTGGCGGCTGTTTCCGGTTTCTGACGGGTATTTGCCTTGCTGGTCCTGCCTAAGGGTATCCGCCATATTCCCGGTTTTCTGGATCACGATGCGCAAGTATCGCTTGTCGAAACCATTCGCGGAATCGTTACCGAAGCGCCGCTATACGTCCCGGAAATGCCGCGTACCGGCAAACCGATGAGTGTGCGCATGACCAATTGCGGACCGCTCGGCTGGGTTACCGACAGGGATCGCGGATACCGGTACCAGGCATTGCATCCGGTAACAAAAAATCCGTGGCCACCGATACCGATGGAATTGCTCGACCTTTGGGGGGCCGTATCGGGTTGCCGAAACCAACCGCAGGCCTGTCTCGTCAACTTCTATGATGAAACCGCCAGAATGGGCCTGCACCAGGATCGCGACGAGGAGGATTTTACAGCCCCCGTCGTATCGATTTCACTTGGAGACACCTGCCTGTTTCGCGTTGGTGAGACAACGCGAGGCGGGCAAACCGCTTCGTTCAAGCTCGCCAGCGGCGACGTGGTCGTGCTGGGAGGCGAGGGGCGCCTATGTTTTCATGGCGTCGACAGGATTTACCCTGCGACTTCATCGCTGCTGAAAAACGGTGGCCGGATCAATCTGACGCTGCGTCGGGTCACGGCAGGAAACTGATCGCCGCACGACGGGCTAACCGGATTTTGTATCTCGGGCAGATCGGCTCCGGCGCATGCGAGATTTGGTATCGGCGTTCGGCCGTGACAAATATCATTTCCGGACGCGGCGCGTTTCACGAAATGCAGAATTGACGTGATCCTGTCGTCTACAGTTTGCGCAAGGCCACTTCCTGTATCAGGTGGTCCGGGCCCTTGCGCAGGATCAGATCGGCGCGCGGCCGGGTTGGCAGGATGTTTTCGCGAAGGTTGCGCAGGTTGATGTTTTCCCAAAGGCCCTTGGCGATGGCAAGAGCTGCTTCCCCGGACAGCTGGGAATAGCGGTGAAAGAAAGAGTCGGGATTGCGGAAGGCCGTCTCGCGGAGCCGCATGAACCGGTCGATATACCATTTGGCGATCAGCGCTTCATCGGCATCGATATAAATCGAAAAGTCAAAGAAATCCGACACCACCGGTACCGCCTTGCCATCGGCCGGCAGGTCGCGGGTCTGCAAGACATTGATGCCTTCAAAAATGAGAATGTCCGGGTGATCAATTGTCACGAATTCGCCGGGGATCACATCGTAGGTCAGATGCGAGTAAACCGGAGCCTCGACATTGTGGACTCCGGCCTTGATGCCGGAAAGGAACTTCAAAATGGCGCCGACATCGTAGCTTTCGGGAAAACCCTTGCGGTCCATGATCTGGCGTTCGCGTAAAATCTCGTTCGGATAAAGAAAGCCGTCTGTTGTTACCAGATCAACCTTGGGGCTGGATGGCCATCTCGCCAAAAGTTCGGCCAGAACACGTGCCGTGGTTGACTTGCCGACCGCAACCGAACCGGCAACACCAATGATAAACGGCGTCTTGGTCGCATCGTTGACGTTGAGGAATTCGCTGCGCTGGCGAAACAGCAATTGCGATGCCTCGACATGGGCAGACAAAAGGCGCGATAGCGACAGATAGATACGCCGCACCTCATCAAGGTCGACCGGATCGTTCAAAGACCGCAGCCGGTCGACTTCCGCCTCGGTCAGTGTCAGCGGGGTGTCGGCACGAAATTCTGCCCATCGTTGCGCCGAGAAGAAGCGGTAGGGCGAATAGAGTTCGTCGGGAGCAAGCTGATCCATGCTGTTTGTCGACGCGCCACGATTGCGCGTCAGCTGTCCTTTCGTGCGGCCTTTTCAGCAATCCCGCTTTGGGCGGTGCGCTGTTCCAGCTCTTTCATGACAAGGTCCAGCGGCACATCGGCAATCGCGAGTACCACCATCAGATGATAAAGAAGGTCGGCACTTTCCGAAACCAGGTTCTTGCGGTTGTCACCAAGCGCGGCAATCACCGTCTCAACGGCTTCCTCACCCATCTTCTTGACCGCTTTTTCCATACCCGCTGCCACAAGCTTTCCGGTCCACGAACCCGGATCGCCGGAGCGGGCACGTTTGGCCACGATTTCTTCCAGATCGGTCAATGAAAATTCGGTCAACGGACCACCCTTCGTGACTGCCCGGCCTAAACGGCGGCATCAAGCCGCATTGCCAGACCGGCTTTTGCCATGTGCTGCTTGGCTTCGGCAATCGTATAGGTGCCGAAATGAAAAATCGAGGCTGCAAGTACCGCCGTGGCGTGGCCATCGCGAATTCCTTCAACCAGGTGATCAAGCGTTCCAACGCCACCGGAGGCGATTACCGGAACATGAACCGCATCGGCGATCGTGCGTGTCAGCGCGATGTCGTAACCGGCCTTTGTGCCGTCGCGGTCCATTGATGTCAGCAGGATTTCGCCGGCGCCCAGATCGACGACCTGCCTGGCGAAGGCCACCGCATCGATCCCGGTCGGTGTTCGTCCGCCATGTGTGAATATCTCCCAGCTATCCGCCTCTCCCGGTGCCGAAACGCGTTTTGCGTCGATCGCAACCACGATGCACTGATTGCCAAACTTGTCTGCGGCTTCAGCGACAAAATCCGGGTTCTTGACCGCGGCCGTATTGATCGACACCTTGTCGGCGCCAGCCAAGAGGAGCTTGCGGATATCACCCACCTGGCGAACGCCACCACCAACGGTCAGCGGCATGAAACACTGTTCAGCGGTGTGGGCCACGACATCGAAAATCGTCTCGCGATTGTCACTGCTTGCAGTGATGTCGAGAAAACACAATTCATCGGCGCCTGCCGCATCATAGGCCTTTGCCGCCGCCACCGGATCACCGGCATCGATCAGATCAACAAAATTGACGCCCTTGACGACGCGACCGTCCTTCACATCAAGGCAAGGGATGACGCGGGCCTTCAACACCGGACGGCCGCCTTTCCAGCCAGCGCGTCCTCATGGCTGCGCCATTGCGGGCGGCACGGGCCGTCCTTCACATCAAGGCAAGGGATGACGCGGGCCTTCAACATTTCCGCTCTTCCTCGAACAGTGCCGGTTCAACATCGGCCTTGCCGCCAAGAACTGCCAGTGCCTCGGCCGGATCAATGCGCCCATCATAGAGTGCCCGGCCCGAAATCACACCTTCGAGTTTTTCAGCATCGGGCATAGTCATGCGTACGATGTCGGCGATAGACGCAAGGCCGCCGGAAGCGATCACCGGGATCGACACGGCGTTCGAAAGATCTATCGTTGCTTCCCAGTTGATTCCTGCGAGCACGCCGTCGCGGTCAATGTCAGTATAGATAATTGCGGAAACACCGGCGCCCTCGAATTTCATTGCCAGTTCGGCGGCGCCGAGGCTTGAAGCCTCCGCCCAGCCTTCGACGGCAACCCTGCCGCCCCGGGCATCGATTCCAACAGCTATCTTTCCAGGAAATTTCCTGCAGGCTTCGATGACCAGGGATGGATCACGGACAGCAACCGTTCCAAGGATCACCCGCGCCAGACCCTTGTCGAGCCAGGTTTCTACCTGGTGCAGGGTCCGGATGCCGCCGCCAAGCTGGACCGGGTTTCCCGTCGCCTTCAGGATGGCTTCAACCGCTTCTCCGTTCCGCGATTCGCCGGCGAAAGCTCCATCCAGATCGACGACATGCAGCCATTGAAAACCCTGTTTTTCGAAGGCCCGGGCCTGGGCTGCAGGATCGGTATTGTAGACCTGCGCCGTATCCATGTCGCCGAGTTCAAGGCGCACGCACTGGCCGTTTTTCAGATCAATGGCGGGAAAGAGTATTTTCATGGTTTCCACCGCAGGAAATTGGCAATCAGGGCGAGCCCCAGAGCCTGGCTCTTTTCGGGATGAAACTGCGTGCCAACCATAGTGCCCCGGGCGACGGCTGCGGTAACCGCGCTACCGTAGTCCGTCACGGCAAGCAGATCGCCGGTGTCGGCCGGGACGAAATGATAGGAATGAACGAAATAGGCGTGCAGTCCGTCGGGACCGGTTTTAATTCCGGAAAACAGCGGATGTTCATAGTCCACATCGAGCGTGTTCCATCCGATTTGCGGGATTTTCAGATCCGGATCCGAGGGCCTTATTTCGATCACATCGCCCGCGATCCAGCCGAGGCCCTGCGTAATGGTCTTTTCCAGTCCGCGCGATGCCATCAATTGCATGCCGACACATATTCCAAGAAACGGGCGGGCCTTTCTTTCCACCGACTCCTGCAGGGTCTCGACCATGCCGGGAATGGCATCCAGGCCTGCCCTGCAATCGGCATAGGCACCGACACCCGGCAGGACAATACGATCGGAACCGGCGACAACATCTGGGTCGCTGGTGACCGATACCATCGCAGTGATTCCGGCTTCGCGTGCAGCGCGTTCAAACGCCTTGCCGGCAGAACGCAAATTGCCGGAGCCGTAATCGATTATTGCCACCTTCATGTCAGCGCCCGTCCGGCATGCCGAGCATGCCGAGCGCCAGGGTATCGGAAGGGTTGCGGACTGCGGG
>JAHEGF010000437.1 GCA_024645155.1 Phyllobacteriaceae bacterium
TACCTCTCGGCGTCCGCTCAACCCGCCAAGGGTTTTGGGAAATGGTTTGATGATGTCATGGGGAGCCTTCCTCATTGGCTCCACCCGCAAACTAACGTTACAGCAAGGACGCTGGCCCAGTCGGACGCTCTAGTCGTGTCAGTGATCCAGCACGGGGAAGGCGAAGGAAACGGCCCCAGTTGGACGACGGGGACGAGAGGCCTGAAAAGTAAAGCCAGTGGTGCGGGGGCACATACCGCCTCTGGCTAGGGCTTACGTATCTTCGGAGCCTCCCTCATTGGCCCCCGCACATTGAGCTTAGCAGCAATCGAAATCTGCCGCTGGCCTCCCCGAGCCTCATTCGGGACCATTGTTGACCGGCATCAAGGACCGCTTCCAGAAAGGCACTACAATTTCTACCTGAGCGATGGTGAATAAAGCGGTGGTGAATAAGATGCGCCTTTTAAGTTGGAGCGTCGTTGCCCTATTGGGTCTAGTGGCCCTGGTGCCTTTAGCTCCTAAGTCAGTCCTAGCGCAGCCCGGCGCGATAGCATTCAACCAGACAAAGGCGGGCGCGGAGGAAGTTGGCTATCGCTACCGGCGCTATCGCCATGCCAGGCGTCCGTATTACAGGCCGTATGCTAGACCGTATTACAGACCCGACTAATCGGCCCTATGCCTACTCCCGTCCCTACTATCAGCCTTACTACAGGCCCTACTACCGGCCTTATGCTTACTCCCGACCCTACTATCGACCCGGTGTAAGCATCTGGTTCGGCTACTAGAGCACTCCCGATGACGGCGGGGAGCCACGAATGAAAACGAACAGCTAGGTCCCCAGCTGGGCTATGGGACCCCTATCCGGGAGACCCCCCCTGGGTACTTCGCGGCTCATTACTCCTTACATAAGTCTACTTCGACCATCATGCTGGACAGCCGATCTCGCAAGACATTTGGGTTAGTAGTGTCTTGTAGGCCAGCACACCCTGAGCCTGGAATCATGCGCCAAGGGTGGGGGTGCCGTCGTCTTAGTAGGCAAAAAAGAAGCCCCGGAACGGGGGAGAGCCGAGGCTTCTGGTTCCTTGGGGGAACATTGGATGGGGGAGGGAAGCCCCATCCGATTTCACTGTAGCAAACTTTTTTTCCTGCCAGCAACCTACTTTTTCCGTTCGCGCGCCGACCGAGCGTAGCCGTTGCTGTAACCCATTGGCAATACTTTCAGTTTTTATTGCCGATAACGGCATGCGGACCGAGTTTTGCCCTTTTTGGCACTTCTCATGGTCACATCGGAATACGGGGGAACTTGAGGGAACGGGGGAAGCCTTGCCTTCATGGCAAGGCTTCTTCTGCTTTGAGGCTCACACCCCACAGTCTCGGCAGCAAAAGACTACGCATGGGAGATTGAGGAATGAGACTAGTTTTAGCGTGTGCCATCGTCGCTACGGTGGCAGTCGGGCTTGGGGGCTGTTTCGGCCACCATCAACAAGCCACTGTTGTTGAGCCGGTTTACGCACCGCCGATCAAATAATCGACACTCAACCCTGCACTCTCCTTTAGAGGTGCAAGAGCCTCGGTCTGGGTGGTCCCCCGGCCGGGGCTTCTTCTTTGCATGGGAGTTAGTGGAGCCGCCCTCACTGGCTCCCCCCGGGGCATGTCAACAGCATACGAAAAGGACGCCGACCGAAGCCGACGCCCTTCCGCATTCAGCAAAAGCAAATGATCTTACATTTTCTCCGAGCATTTGCTGGCATCAGCGTCCCACGAACCGCCAGCCTCCGTGCATGCGGCCTCGGTCGTCGCCTCTGACACGTCGCCGGCAAAAGCGGGTCCGGTAATGGCGAGTGCAAGCGCAAAAACAGAAAAGTACACAAGGTCTTTCATGAATATTCTCCCTCTACAGAACTGGGGCGCGGGAATGCAGCCCGCGGTTAAACCCCTTATCAGCCAACTTGGTTCCACCCCAACCTAGGTGCTTTTTGGCCGTGGGAGCCTACCTCAAAGCTCATAAAATCAATGTCAGAAAAAATGGTTGTGGGCGCACAAGTTATACCACAGT
>JAHEGF010000438.1 GCA_024645155.1 Phyllobacteriaceae bacterium
CCTCTACGGTCGAATAGCGGGTACGAATGCGGCCTGTGAAGACATCGTCAAGGAAACGCAGACGCGGCAGCGAACGGTCGATGATGGTGACTTCCGCGCCGAGGCCTGCAGCCATTTTGGTCGCATTGATGCCGACGACACCGCCGCCGATGATCGCCACCTTGCCCGGCAGTACGCCGGGAACGCCACCAAGCAGCACACCGCGGCCGCCATTGGCCTTTTGCAGCGAGGTTGCGCCGGCCTGTATTGCAAGACGACCCGCTACTTCAGACATTGGTGCCAGCAATGGCAATCCGCCGTGGTTGTCAGTGACGGTTTCGTAGGCCACGGCGGTAACGCCGGATTTCAACAGGCCCTTGGTCTGCTCCGGATCCGGTGCCAGATGCAGGTAGGTATAGAGAATCTGGTCGTCACGAAGCTGAACCCACTCTGATGGCTGCGGTTCCTTGACCTTGACCACCATGTCGGACTTGGCAAACACATCGCCTGCCGAGGCAACGATTTTCGCACCAGCCGCCTGATAGGCGGCGTCGTCAGCGCCAATTCCAAGACCGGCACCGGTTTCGATGATGACTTCATGGCCATGAGCCACATATTCGCGAACCGATCCCGGTGTCAGGCCGACCCGGTATTCGTTGTTCTTGATCTCTTTCGGGCATCCAACGCGCATCTGTTCCTCCACAGTCCGGCCCCGGCCGGGTTTGATTTCATGAGCGCAATAAAACATGAAACTGACGAAACGTCCTTGCGAAGATTATTGTCATGTCTCGTCATTTCCGTTATTATTTGCGTCAACGATCGCAAAATTCGAAGAAAGTTGCGTGAAACTTGATGGATAAGATTGATATCGCGATTCTGATGGAACTGCAAAACGACGGCCGGATCTCCAATGCGGCTCTTGCCGACAAGGTCGGTTTGTCGCAATCGGCTTGTTCGCGCCGCCTCGACATGCTGGAAAAATCGGGAACTGTTCGCGGTTATCATGCGCGGCTGTCAAACGCTGCGCTCGGTCACCCGGTAACGGTCATCGTCCACATGTCGCTTGCCGGGCAATCCGAGAAAATGCTCACCGAATTCGAGGCTTCGGTGAAACGCTGTCCCAACGTTCTCGTATGTTACCTGATGTCCGGGGAATACGACTATCTGTTGCGTGTCGCTGCACGCGATCTGGCCGATTTCGAGCGGGTACACAAGGAATGGCTCTCGGCGATGCCGCACGTAACCAAGATCAACTCGTCATTCGCACTGCGTGAAGTGGTGGATCGCACCGGGGTTGGGATCAGCCCGGTGATGGTGTGAAAAGTCAGGGCCGGCCTGCCGAATTGTGCATCAGTTCCGCATAGAACTGGATACCTGACACCAGATTGGCGACCGATACGCGCTCGTTGCGCCCGTGCAGGCGCGGAATGTCATCTGACCCGAACACGAATGGCGTAAACCGGTATGAATTGTCCGAAACGGTCGACCAATGACGGGTATCGGTGATCGCGATCGTCAGTCCGGGAACGATGATGATGTTGTCAAACACGCTCCGCGCTGCATCCGCAATTTGCTCAAATCCCTCGCCGTCGGATTGCGACACTGTGCTCGCCGGAACTGCACCGGGGCGAACGCGGATATCGATGCGCTTGTCGTCGATGGCACCGGAAATGTGGCGCGCAACCCCGTCGACGGTATCACGCGGATGTAGCCGGAAGTTCACCGTTCCAACGGCCACCGCAGGCAAAACATTTTCCTTGACCGACCCCGAAAGCATGGTCGGCGCGGTTGTAGTCCGCAACATGGCGTTGGTCGCTGCCGAGCCTGACAAAACGCGCTCCAGCACGGGTGCAAATAGCCACTGGTTGGCAAACAGGAGCTTCTGGAAGAACGGCATGTGCCCGGCAACAGAATCGAAGAAGTCGCCGGACACGCCGGTCAATCCACCCGGTACCGGTGACTTGACGAGGCGGTCAATAGCACCCGCAAGAGTAGCAACTGCTGTATCGGGTGGTGGCAGCGAGGAATGGCCGCCCGGTGCATTTGCTACCAGA
>JAHEGF010000439.1 GCA_024645155.1 Phyllobacteriaceae bacterium
TAGGCGATCAAACCACCGGACAGTCCTGCCAGCAGCAGGTCAAACCGCGGGGTAATCAGGTGAAATACCGGGCCGAATGCCATGCCGAGCAAAAGCGCTACCCGTCCTGCCCGCTCACGGGCCGATCCCCACAGCGACGTCAGGAAATACATCGGTGTCAGAAAAAACAGCGCTGCGGAAACCATTGTCGGCAGGCTTGCTGCCGCAAGGAACACAACGGTCACGACAGCCATATTGGCAATTACAAGACTGGACCCGAGCCCGAAATAGAAAGCCGTGCGGTTATCCCGGGGAACATGGGCAAAACGTTCCATGGCGATAACCCACGATGTCACGGCAACAAAATGCGACAGCAGATAAAGAACCCAGGTTCTGGTCTTGGCAGTACGCATTTCGGGGATGATCGTCACCACCATCGGCATCAGCCGTACTGATGACAAAGCCACCGCAAATGCCGCAGCGAGCAGGCCATGGCCTGAAATTATCGAGCCGATCAGTACCACTTTCGCCGGCAGGGCCCAGATAACTCCGGTCATGAAAACAGTCTGAGCCAATGTCAAACCGGCTTCCCGGGCTAGTCCTGCAAAGCCGACAAACGCGGACAACAGAAGCAGTCCTGGAACAGAAGCCGCAGCCCTTGCTCCCGTGAGCCACCAGGCAAAGGCTGAATCGGCAAGCGTTAAATCATGTTTGATCGGCATCAATCGCGAATATCACAGACCGAAGGCGGCTGCGATGCCAAAAACCCGAACACGTAAAACCCTACGACTTCGGCGGCACTTTCGGCACGGAAGCCGGTGAACGCGGTTTCTTCGTTTTCGGTTTTTCATTGGCGGCAAGACCATCAATCTTTGCCGGAACCGGTTTTTTCTCAGCCTTCTTGACCACTGCCTTTTTCTTCGGCGCCGGTTTGCGTTTCGGCTTGGCAGGAACTTCGTCAGCGATGGGGTCGAGCTTTAATCCGGTGGTGCCGTCGGCGTTTGTCTTGACGGAAATTTTCACCGTCCCGCCCTTCTTGAGCTTACCGAACAACAGCTCCTCGGCCAGCGGCTTCTTGATGTGTTCCTGGATAACGCGTGCGAGCGGACGCGCACCCATGCGCTCATCATAGCCCTTGTTGGCGAGCCAAGAGGTCGCCTCCTTATCGAGCTCGAAGGTCACGCCGCGCTCGGCAAGTTGGGCTTCAAGCTGCAGAACGAATTTCTGCACAACCTGGTGGATCACCGGCACCGGCAGCGAGCCGAACGGAATAACCGCGTCCAAACGATTTCGGAATTCCGGCGAGAACAGTTTGTTGATGGCATCGGTATCGTCACCACTGCGTTTCGAAGAACCGAAGCCGATCGCGTTTTTCGCCATTTCGGCTGCGCCTGCATTGGTTGTCATGATGATGATGACATTGCGGAACGAAATCTGCTTGCCGTTATGGTCGGTCAGTTTGCCGTGATCCATGACCTGCAACAGGATGTTGAAAAGATCCGGATGCGCCTTTTCGATCTCGTCGAGCAACAGGACACAATGCGGATTCTGATCGACGCCGTCGGTCAAAAGGCCGCCCTGGTCAAAACCCACATAGCCGGGAGGCGCACCTATCAACCGCGACACCGTGTGGCGTTCCATGTATTCGGACATGTCAAAACGCAACAATTCAACGCCCATGGATGCCGCAAGCTGCTTGGCGACTTCGGTCTTGCCGACACCGGTCGGGCCGGAGAACAGGTAGGCACCAATCGGTTTTTCCGGTTCACGCAAGCCCGCGCGTGCCAGTTTTATCGACGCTGCAAGAGCTTCAATGGCCAGATCCTGGCCATAGACCATCCGTTTCAGTTCGGCGTCGAGATTGGCCAGAACCTTCTCGTCATCCTTGGATACGGATTTTGGCGGAATGCGCGCCATTGTCGCGATTGTCGCCTCGATTTCCTTGACCGTGATCGTCTTGCGGCGGCGTGACGCCGGCACAAGCATCTGCGATGCACCGGTTTCGTCAACAACATCGATCGCCTTGTCCGGCAATTTTCGGTCATGAA
>JAHEGF010000197.1 GCA_024645155.1 Phyllobacteriaceae bacterium
TCCGCATTTCCAACTACCAGCTGATGATGGACCTGATCGAATTCTGCCGCAACGAACCGGACATCGGCAGCCTGCTCGAATTGCAGGACGTGAAGGAGAGGGTCGACCTATATTTCGAACATGCCGGCAAGTTCATAGACCAGATCAAGCGCTGCACGACCGTGCACGGACCGTTGGCGGTTCTCGACCTGCGGGACGAAGAGACTATCTATGCTGGCAATCGTTTCATGATCTATGCGCTGTTTCCCAACACCAATATCTCGTGCCATGTCATGTGGGGCAAGGCCAAGCAGAACACGGTCCTTGCTTTCGGCAAGTCGATTTTCGACCGTTCTAACCGGACGCATATCGGCGAGTTGATGCTGCGCTACGGTGGTGGCGGCCATGCGGCAGCCGGAACCTGCCAGATCGACACCGAACGGGCTGAGACCGTGCTGGCGGAACTTGTCGCCACCATCAAGGCAAATCGCTAAGCCGGGGTAGAAGGAATATCGCCGCTGCAGCAAGCGCTGCGACAGCGCGGCAAGACCTGTCAGGCAAGCGGTTCGGGGAAATGTGAATTGGCTGAGGTCTGGCCAATTCCGGGTTCTCATCTTCACGGCCATGCGGTATGTGTGGTCCACCATGCAAATCGGAATTTCCAGAAACCGGATTTTTTCGGTCAAGCTCTCGCCGCGAACACGCCATGCCGAGCTGTTGCGCCTGTGCGCGCGTATCGGGTATTCGCCACCATTCCAATTGTGATCATCGCGGGGTTTGACCCGGATAATATGATTCACGACATTGGAGTAACACCATGACATTCCAGAATTATTCCCATGAGCAGCTCAAGGCGCTTGATGCTGCCCATCACTTGCACCCGTTTACCGATCACGGCGATCTGCGTGCTGCCGGGTCGCGCATCATCACCGGCGCCGACGGTGCCTACATTATCGATGCGGATGGCAACCGGCTGCTTGACGCGATGGCGGGGCTGTGGTGCGTAAACATCGGCTACGGGCGCACCGAACTTGCAGACGCCGCCCACAAGCAGATGTGCGAGCTTCCCTATTACAATTCGTTTTTTCGCTGCACGACACCTACCCCTGTACTGCTGGCAAAAAAGCTCGCGGAAATCGCACCGCCGCATCTTAACCAGGTTTTCTACGGTTCATCGGGTTCGGAATCCAATGATACAGCGCTGCGCCTTGTCCGCCATTTCTGGGCGCTTGAGGGCAAGCCGGAAAAGAACCGGATCATTTCGCGAAACATGGCCTATCATGGTTCGACCATTGCCGGCACATCGTTAGGCGGGCTCGACGTCATGCACCGGCAGCTCTATGGCGCGGTCCCCAACATCGTTCATGTCATGACACCCTATGCCTACGGACTGGCAGAACCGGGCGAAAGCGATCAAGATTTTGGTTTGCGGGCTGCGCGCGCGGTCGAGGATGCCATTTTGGAAGCCGGTGCAGACAAGGTGGCGGCGTTTATCGGCGAGCCGATCCAGGGTGCCGGCGGCGTCAAGATGCCTCCTGCGAGCTATTGGCCGGAGGTCCAGCGAATATGCCGCAAATACGATGTGCTACTGATGCTGGACGAAGTCATCACGGCATTCGGGCGCACAGGCGAGTGGTTTGCGGCACAGTCGATGGGAATCGAACCTGACACGATAACCACGGCCAAGGCGCTGACATCGGGATACCAGCCGCTGTCGGCCCTCCTGGTCAGTGACCGCATCGCAGCGACGCTTGCGGAAAAGGGCGGCGAGTTTTTCCACGGTTACACTTACTCCGGTCATCCGGTTGCCTGCGCCGTCGCCCTGAAAAACCTGGAGATTATCGAAAACGAGGGGTTGATAGAACGTGCGCGCGATGACACCGGACCCTATTTGAAAGAGGCGCTGGAAACGTCTGTTTCAGGACATGGCATTGTTGGAGAAGTTCGCACATTCGGGTTGCTGGGTGCGATTGAAATCGTTAGCGACAAGGATAGCCGAACCCGGTTTGCCGAACATCTCAAGGCATCGGAATGTGTGCGAGATCATGCGATCGACAATGGCCTGATGATGCGCGCTGTCGGTGACACCATGATACTGTCGCCGCCGCTCATCTGGACGCGCGAAACAATAGATCTGGCGTGCGCGCGGATCGCAGGGGCACTTGATCTGGCAGAGAAAGAGTTGAGGAAGGCGCAATGACAAACACACCCGTGGTTTCTCTTGTCGAATACGAAAACGCTCCGGCGCAGGTGAGGGCGGTGTTTGACGATATCATGGTGACACGCGGCTCAGACTGGGTAAATAACTTCTGGAAAGTGCTGGCCCATGATCCGGTTCTGTTGTTGCGGACATGGGAGAGTGTGAAAGAGGTAATGGCGCCGGGAGCGCTTGATCCGCTGACAAAGGAGATGATCTACATTGCCGTCTCAGCCACCAACGGCTGCGAATACTGCACCTATTCGCATACCGCCGGAGCGCGTGCCAAGGGCATGACCGATGCGCAACTGATGGAAGTGATGGCAGTTGCCGGAATGGCCAATGAGACCAACCGGCTTGCCAACGGATTGCGGCCACCGGTGGATGTGCAATTTACCGACGGCTAGCCGTATCGAGTTAGCGCCCAGGCGGCATTCCTTTTTCCTGCGCGGGCAAGCTATGCACTATCCGTATGGGTGTCATGCGCGCGACATCGCTTCGATGACGCATTTGCACTAATGCGAGGCGGATTTGTCATGCCATTTCAATAAATACGGGCGCATAGCGCAGATCAATGTTCAACCCCCAATCGAAGGAATGCAGTCATGCTGTACGTCTTCAATCGCAACAACCAGATTCACATCGCCTGGAATGGCAAGGACAATGCCAAGACATTCAAGACCGGCAATGCGGGTTGCGCGTTGGTCGTCACCAATGTCCGGACACGGCTCGCGGGTTAGTCAATCCACACAGTCTGTTTGCTGATCTTGCAGTCCGCCGATTTCGAGAGAAGCCGGCGGGTTGTTTTTCGGCCGTAAATGCGAAAACCGCGTTCACCCATTTTTGGAGGAACGCGGCTTGCCACAAAAACGCATGGCCCCCGATACACAAAACATCCGGAGACTACTGTTACTCCGGTACGCGAGACCTGATCCGGAGCAAGGCGGGCTGTGTGTCCGCCGCGTTCCTTTTTACGGAGACATCGTTACCGCGCGGTTAGCGAGCGGTTAAGCAAACCTAAATTTGCGGCTTTTTTTGCGAATATTTCGGATCTGGTCGCGTCACTTTGTCCCGCCGCGCAGAAAATTGATTATTCCCGAGAAGTCCGTGCCGCCGTTTCCGGTTGCATCGAACAGGCGATACAATTGCGCCGCTTCCGCACCAAGCGGTGTGATCGCGCCAACCGATTGCGCCGCCTGTTGTGCAAGATTGAGATCCTTGACCATCAATGCGGCGGCAAAACCAGGTTTGTATCCGTTGTTTGCCGGAGATGTCGGAACGGGGCCCGGAACCGGGCAATAGGTATTGATCGACCAACACTGACCGGATGATGTCGAGGCGACATCAAACAGTGCCTGGTGCGAGAGGCCGAGTTTCTCTCCAAGGGCAAAGGCCTCGCCAACGGCGATCATGGAAATGCCGAGGATCATGTTGTTGCATATCTTGGCGGCCTGTCCGGATCCCGGTTCGCCACAATGCACGATACGTCCAGCCATCGGTTCAAGAACCGGGCCGGCCTTGGCAAAGGCCTGTTCGGTGCCACCAGCCATGAAAGTCAAGGTGCCAGCATCTGCACCGCCGACACCGCCGGATACCGGTGCGTCCACCGAAAGCATCTGATGGTCTTTGGCAAGCTGGTGTGCCTTGCGCGCGCTGTCGACATCAATAGTCGAGGAATCAATAAACAGAGTACCCTTTGCCGCCTTCGGCACGAGTTCGCTGTAGACTGAAACAACATGCTGACCGGCCGGGAGCATGGTGATGACGACCTCGGCCCCGTTCAACGCGTCTGCAGCGCTCGACGATACGGTGACGCCATTTTTCATTGCCGTTGCAAGGTTTGCCTCAACCAGATCAAAGCCATTGACCGTGTGGCCGGCGCTGACCAGGTTCTTTGCCATCGGGTTTCCCATGTTCCCAAGGCCGATGAATGCGATTGTCGTCAACGCCCGTACTCCCTTGTGATCGACCCGGAGCGCGTCAGCGCCCGATCAGGTGGCGCGCTATGATAACGCGCATGATTTCGTTCGTGCCTTCGAGAATCTGGTGAACGCGCAAGTCGCGCACCAGTTTTTCGATGCCGTAGTCGTGCAGATATCCATAGCCACCGAGCACTTGCAGTGCGTTGTTTGCGACTTCGAAGCCGGTGTCGGTGACAAAGCGTTTTGCCATCGCCGACCACTTCGAAACATCGTGGGCTTTCGCATCGTATTTTGCGGCAGCGGTATAGAGCATAATGCGTGCTGCAGACAGTTCGGTTTCCATATCGGCAAGCTTGAACTGCAACGCCTGGAATTGGTTGATGGTTTTTCCAAACGCCTTGCGCTCGCCGGCATAAGCAAGTGCCTTGTCGAGTGCCGATTGCGCCCCTCCAAGGGAACAGGCTGCGATATTCAGTCGGCCGCCATCCAGCCCGGCCATTGCGATCGGAAATCCCTTGCCCTCTTCGGAAAGCCTGTTTTCGACCGGAACGCGGCAATCTTCAAAGATCACCTGGCGTGTCGATTGCATGTGCCAGCCCATCTTGTGCTCGGTCGCTCCGAATGAAAGCCCCGGCGTACCCTTTTCAATCACGAGTGTGGAGATGCCGCCGGGACCATCATCCCCAGTGCGTACCATGGTGACGTAAATGTCGTTGTCTCCGGCGCCCGAAATGAACTGCTTTGCACCATTGAGGACATAATGGTCCCCGTCACGCACCGCGCGTGTTCTCAAGGCGGCAGCATCGGAGCCGGATGACGGTTCGGTCAGGCAATAGCTGGCGAGTAATTCCATGCTGGTCAGCCGCGGCAGAAAGCGCTGGCGCTGTTCTTCGTTGCCGTAGGTATCGATCATCCACGAAGCCATGTTGTGGATGGATATGAAGGATGAAAACCCCGGGCACGCAGCACTCAGCGCCTCGAAGATCAAAGCCGCGTCCAGCCGGCCCAGTGCCGAACCGCCAACGTCCTCGTGGACATAAATGCCGCCCATTCCAAGTGGGCCGGTTTCACGGATGACGTCTGCAGGGAAATGGTGATCAAGGTCCCACTTCAGCGCATTCGGTGCAACACGGTCAGCGGCAAAGGAACGCGCCATGTCCTGAATGGCACGTTGGTCCGCATTGAGCTCGAATTGACCGTAGCGCTCGTCAACTGCAGCGTCCATATTGTCCTCCATGCGGCACAAAAGCCGGTTTTTTGACCAGTTTACACCCAATGAAACCGGATTATCGTAACAGGTTGCCCTTCGGCAAGTCGCTATTCGTCACAGGCGATGTGCAGTATTTGAAGCTGTCCCAGGTTCACCTAGTCAAAACTGAAGCGGATCAGTGTCGTCGGCCGGACCTCGACCATGCGGTTCTCGCGGCGGACCGCCGGCTTGATGACGCGTCCGGTCACACCCCTTTGCGACGTGGAAATGAATGCTTCACCTTCCGGAACATCACGAACGATGACCGTGAATTTGCGTTCCGGCTCGGGCAGGCACACGGCGCCGTCTTCGCCCTCCCAGGCAGCTCGGCCAAAACGTTCGACCGCGGTATTGATAAGACTGCGCGATTGCGCCCCGACGAAACCGGCGTCGTCAGTACCGGGAATTCGTCCGCTGGCGACGTCTTCGCGGATTTTTTGTTCGACAATGATCATCGCATCGTAAAGGAATGCGTCGGCTTCGGTTCTTGAAAAACCAAAATCCGGCAAGGAGGGATCGCTGTCCTTCTTGTCCTTCCAGCAGCGGTGTTCATTATAGAGGAAATCGTGAACCACATAGGCGGGACCATATGCCCAAGGCGAAAATCCTTTTACCGACCAGAAAAACCGCGGAATTGATCCGCCATCGGTATACATTGGCTTTGGTTCGATGAGTTTCCCGGTTTCGGTGACATATCTCAACCGGTCATTTTCGGCGGGAATGAATATGAAACGTTCGTCACTGTTGTCCCAGGCAAGCACAAGACTTCCCTTCAGACTGCCCTTTGGCACCTCGTCGTTCATCGACTGGCAGGCGCTGAGCAATCCGCACAAGAACAATGCCAGTGCAGCCATGGCAGTGGCGTCGCGGTTCATTGCCGCCGGATCCTTATGGTTGCAGACGTACGATATTCGCGCCATTTGCCTCGTGAAGCAGGTCAAC
>JAHEGF010000440.1 GCA_024645155.1 Phyllobacteriaceae bacterium
CCAGGAGGGCAAGGCCCTTGTATCGGTAGATGAACGCCTTGAAATCGCCGAAACGGATACAGGCATTCAGGATGCCGACAGCGGGTTGTCTTTTAGTGGGGACGAACTCGTCAGTATGAATTTCTGGGTATGTCAACCGGCCATCTTTCCCAAAATAGAAGCGGATTTCAGGGCTTTTCTCAAAACGATGGAGGATCCTGCCAAAGGGGAAATCTACCTGCCTTTCGTGATACAGGATATGTTACAGGGCGGGACCGCTCAGGTAGAGGTTATCCCTTCAGACAGCAAGTGGTTCGGAATTACCTACGCCGCGGATAAGGAACTGGCCATGCAGGAATTGGCCAACTTGTCCAATACCGGTAAATACCCAACCCCCCTCTGGAAGAACACCTAAGCCGACCTCATTATGGCCCCCTCCCAGCCCCTGGAAATCCTGAAACAATTCGGCATTTCTGGCGTTGGGATTTCTCTGGAACCCCTTACCCAGGGGTATATCAACGACACCTTCCGGGTGCATACCCCGAAAGGGGACGGATTTGTCCTGCAGCGGATTAACCCGCTGGTATTCCCGAAACCCGAGGTCTTGATGGCCAATTTGCAAGTGGCCCTCCCCCTGCTTCAGGCACCCGGGTATCACGGGTTGAAACTCCAACAAAATACTGAGGGAGAGCCATACATAAAAGAAAGCGGGGGGGGCTTGTGGCGTGTTTTCAACTACATCCCCGACTCCGTGAGCTATACCCAGGCCGAAACGCTCCAAATAGCCAAAGAAGCGGGAAGAATTGTGGCGGTTTTTCACCTTCTGGTCTCCTCACTACCCCCGGAAGCCCTGCAGGTTCCCCTCCCGGATTTTCACAATATTCACCTGAGGATGGACCAGTTAAAAGCTGCCATAGCCGAAGCCCCGGCCGGGCGCAGTCAAAAATGTTCGGACCTGATCACACAGGCTGAAGCCCTCTATGCCTTTTGCAGGCAAATCCCGTTTACAAGCCTACCCCTTCGGGTGTGCCACAACGACACCAAACTCAGTAATATCCTTTTTGATGCAAATACGGGAAAGGCACTCTGCCTGGTGGATCTCGATACACTTATGCCGGGCCACCTGCTCTGCGACTTCGGGGATGCCGCCCGTGGGCTGATTACTGCCCGATCTGAAGATGGGAAATCCCGAAAGGCGGTGGACCCAGATCTAAAAAGTTTTGAGGCTTTTGTTAAAGGATGGAAAGAGAGTGGGTTAAAAATGCAGCCTGTGGAAATCCGGTGGCTTTGCCATGGGGTCGTATTGATGCCGGCCCTCCACGGCATTCGCGCGCTTACCGATTACCTCTCCGGTGACCGCTATTACAAGGTAGCTTACCCGGGGCAAAACCGGGACCGGGCCGGTGCCCTGCTAAAGACCGCCCAGACAGCCCAAAAGGCACTGGGTGGGATGCAGGAAATCGTATCGGATACGTGGGCCTGACTACTTAAACGCGCTGATACCGGTAATGTCCCACCCGGTGATCAGCAGGTGGATGTCGTGGGTTCCTTCATAGGTGATGACCGATTCCAGGTTCATCATATGCCGCATAATCGGATATTCCCCTGTAATACCCATACCCCCGAGGACTTGCCGGGCTTCACGGGCGATGGAAATAGCCATGTCCACGTTGTTGCGCTTGGCCATGGAGATCTGGGCCGTGGTCGCCCTGCCTTCATTTTTAAGCTGTCCGAGCCGGAAAGCCAGCAACTGTGCCTTGGTGATCTCAGTGACCATCTCGGCTAATTTTTTCTGTTGCAACTGGGTGGCCGCGATAGGTTTGTCAAACTGAATCCGTTCTCCCGCATAGCGCAGGGCTGTGTCATAGCAGTCCATGGCGGCTCCGATGGCACCCCAGGCAATCCCGTACCGGGCCGAATCCAGGCAACCCAGGGGAGCGCCCAACCCGCTTTTACCCGGAAGCAGGTTCTCCTTGGGCACCTTAACATTATCGAAAATCAATTCGCCCGTAGCGGAGGCGCGAAGCGACCACTTATTGTGGG
>JAHEGF010000198.1 GCA_024645155.1 Phyllobacteriaceae bacterium
CCAGTATGGTCTGGAGGCGCTCGACATTCTGCGGATCGAGAAAGGCCATGTCACCGGTGCCGAAATCGACGGACGAACAACTGCCCGTGATCTGCATCTCGACTGGATGCTGTCGAAGAAAAAACCTTTCATCGGTTCGGCGCTGATGGATCGCGAGGGCCTGGTTTCCGAAACGCGGCACACGTTGGTCGGGCTGATATCCAAAGACGGCCGGCGCTTTCGCGGCGGTTCCCACGTCGTTGAAAACGAGCAACATACCGAACCCGCCGTCAGTATCGGCCATGTCAGCTCCGCCTGTTATTCGCCGGCGCTCGAAAAGTTCATTGGCCTGGCTCTCGTCGAAAACGGCAACGCCCGTATCGGCTCGCGCGCCTATGTGTGCGATCCGCTGCGCCGCCATCACGGTCCTGTTGAGATTGTCGACAGTCACATGTTCGATCCTGAAGGGGAGCGCATGCATGGTTGATCTCCAGTCACCAATCGGGAAGGCCTGCGAGCCCGGACGGCATGGCAACGGCGCCGGGAAACCGCCACTCCGGCTGGCCGAACTGACGCCCGGATGCCTCATCCAGATAGCTGCCTTCCCGGGCTTTGAACGCGAGGCTCGTGCCGCCATCAAGAAAGCTGCCAGCCTGACCGTTTCAGGCTCCCCCGGCAGTGGCCAACGCAGGGAGCAGGGCCGCGCGTTCAATATCGGTCCCGGTGCTTACCTTGTCTGTACCAGGTCTGGCACGACCGCCGCGAAACTGGCGGCCGCACTGGACCGCGACAAGGGCACGGTTACCGACCTGACCCATGGCCGCACGTTGGTCTCGTTATCGGGATCTGGTTGCGAATGGGTACTTTCAAAACTGTTCGCATTGGATTTTTCGCCGGACGGGTTTCCCGTCAATCACGGTGTCTCAACTGCGCACCACGACATTTTTGCAGCCATCCACCGAACCGGGGCAAAGAGCTTCGAAATCTATGTCTACCGATCTTTTGCCCGGGCATTTTGGCTGACGCTGTGTGCCGCAGCCACGGAGACCGGATACGAAGTGCTGCCACCTACGAAATTGTAGGGTCAGGACCCTGGTCAATCCTTGATCACTACCCATTCCGATAGCGGCGCACGTTCGGTGTACAACCCGTTCTCGGGCGCCGATTTGTCTTCATATCCGAGCGCCATGCCGCACACGACAATTTCTTCATCGGGGACGCCTAGTATCGGCCGCAGAAGCCTGTGATAGGGCGCGAATGCCGCCTGCGGACAGGTATCCAGCCCCCTGCCCCGAGCCGCAATCATGATGTTTTGCAGGAACATTCCGTGGTCAATCCAGGACCCGGTTTCCAGACGCCGGTCGATGGTGAAGATCATTCCAACCGGCGCATCGAAAAACAGGAAGTTGCGATCATGCTGGGCACGCATCTCCTGGATATCGCGGCGGCCGATATTCAACAGGGAATAGAGCGAATAGCCGACTGCCCGGCGGCGGCTCAGATAAGGTTCGTAAAACCGGCTCGGGTAGTATTTGTACTCGTCCCAGGCAATCTTTTCCGGACGAACCCCGCTATTCAAGATGGCATCGGCAATCTGTTTCTTGGCCTTTTCAAACACAACATACGTTTTCCAAGGCTGCATGTTCGTGCCCGAAGGCGCGCGCGCCGCTACCCGCAGGATATCTTCGACTACTTCACGCGCTACCGGATCGGGACGGAACGCACGGATCGATCGCCTCGACGTGATTGCCTCGTCCACAATCGCGGACTTGTCAAACTGCTTCATACGCCGGAACTCTCATTTTCCTGTCGTCACCGGTGGTTACCAATACTGAATGACGTTCTACTCGAAAACAATGGCAGGTGCGGCTGCACCCGTCATTTTGCGCTCTTCCAGAACGCGCGACCAGACTTTCGTGGCAATATCGCGATAAACCGCTGCATGCGGTCCTTTCGGGTCAGACATCACCACAGGTGTTCCAGCATCCGATTTTTCGCGGATTGCCATTTCCAGCGGCACTTCACCAAGAAACGGCACGCCGATTCGTTCGGCTTCGTTGCGTGCGCCACCGTGACCGAAAATGTTGTGCCGTGCGCCACAATCCGGGCACTTGAAATAGCTCATGTTCTCGATAATGCCGAGAACCGGCACATCGACCTTGCGGAACATGTTCAGTCCCTTGCGGGCATCGATCAGCGCCAGGTCCTGGGGTGTCGAGACGATTACCGCGCCTGCCAGCGGCACCTGTTGCGCCATCGTAAGCTGCGCATCGCCGGTTCCAGGCGGCATGTCGACAACCAGCACGTCAAGCTCGCCCCATTCGACCTCACGCAGCATCTGTGTCAAAGCCGATATGACCATTGGTCCGCGCCAGATCATCGGCGTTTCCTCGTCGACGAGAAAACCCATCGACATCACCTTCAGGCCGTAACCCTCCATCGGTTTCAGGATGCGCCCGGAAACCGCCTGCGGCCGACCGGATATCGCCAGCAGCCGCGGCATCGAAGGCCCGTAGATATCTGCATCGAGAATTCCGACCTTCAGACCATTGGCCTGAAGTGCAAGGGCAAGATTGACCGATGTTGTCGACTTGCCGACACCACCCTTGCCGGACGCTACGGCGATGATGGCATTTATTCCAGGAACGCCGGGTTTTTCGGCGGCTGGCGAAGCCGCAGCACGGCCCTGCATTGGCGGAGGAACGGCACCGGCCTGCCCGGTAGACGGTGCCGGACGAACCGGCGCCTGACCGTTGCCGCCCTTCTTCTCAGCGGTCAGTGTGACCACCGCACCCTTCATGCCGTCAATCTGCAAAACAATTTTCTCTGCTGCCTGGCGCAACGGCTCCAGTTCATCGGCCTTGTCGGACGGAACGGTTATCGAAAAGAACGCCTTTGCGTCAGCCAGGAAAATATCGGAAACAAGACCGAGGCTAACGATATCGCCTTCAAGGTCGGGACCCTTGATTTTCCTCAGTTCGGCAATGATCTGTTCCTTGGTCACTTCGGCCATTGGTTGGTCCACCATTTATTGGAATTTCGGTTTGAGTGTCAGATAGTCCTTTTAGACGCATCCGCCAAGACCGGTTGATCATGCCGTTTGCGAGGGTTTCACGAAATACCGGTTCATGGCACAACAATTCAAGATGCAAAGCCCGTTCAAACTGTGAGGTCCCATGACAACCAACGGCAACAGGCAGGAAAGACGCGCCGCGCGCGCCGGCGGACAGCTTGACACGACCGCCTTCATCGCGCTTGCAGACCGGTTCATTGATCTCGCCAACCGCGAAAACCGCAAGGTCAATGCCACCCAGTTGCACATGGCATTTCTGTATGCAGCTGCACGCTACAACGCCTATGTGGCCAAGAATGTGATTAATATCGAAGATCACGAGGAATTCGTCACCAAAATGGCCGGCGACTACCAGGAAATGTTGCGCAACCACCTAGCCGATCCGCAATTGTGACACCTGGCCAGGACAGCAAAACCTACCCTTTCAGGCGATCCCGCAACGAAACCCTTGGTGAAACATCCATCGTACCAGCAGCCGTTTCGTCTGTTTCGCCAGCATCGTCGACAACTGCAGCGTCCGCCTCCTTGCTGGCGTCATCGGCGCCACCTGGAACGTTATCTTCCAGGCTTTCCGAAACCGTGATTTCCTCGTCCGTTTCGGCTTGAGCGACCTCGTCGGCTGGCGCTTGGGCCTGCATTACCGGCTCGCCTGGTTCCGGTTCGTCGCGCAGGTAACCGCGCCCGGCCTGCCAGGCCGATTTGAACACGTTAAATTTCGGATCGGCAAAATCCTCATCATAATCGTTGAGCCCGTCGACATTGGCCAGCAGCGGATTTGAAGTCCACAGCTTGCGCATTGCCGCACGTTTCAGAAGTTCGGGAACGCCGGCTTTCATGAAGATGCTGAAATCCGATTCATAATCGAGACTTTCGAGATCGACCGCTTCGGCCGCCTCCCTGTTGGCCTTCAATTCGGGTAGCTCATCTATTTCGGGATCATCGGAACTGATGGGGATTTCCGAATCAACGCTGGCTTCTGTCGCGCCATCGTCGTCTTCCTGGGCCAGGCGTTTGCGCTTCGACCAGCGCGACAGGAAGCCTTTGCCGCCGCCGTCTTCGTCATCGCGGTTACTTGTCATGGCCATTTCCCTTGCCAGACCGACCGGTGACAAAAATAGGCTCCTTGCCGAATTTCTGGTCTTCCAGCCTTATTTCCCGGCGTTTTCGCTTCTTGAACTCCCGCTCGACATGGTGCTCGGCGACAAAGTCGTGCAGCAGCTCCAGTACCGCACGCGGCATTGCCACCCGCTCGATGATGTCTTCGGCAGCGTCCTCCAAGTCCTGCGCCTGATAAGGCGACGCAGTGACCGTGTGAACACAATAAGGCAGCGGACCATCCTCGTCTGCCCTCAGCACCACGTAGAGCGCGGGCTCTGCGCTTTCCATGTTGTGGACATAGGCTTCGGTTTCAGCCGCATGGCATTCGATATCCGCATGCCCCATGAAATAGCGTGTGAATGCTGAATCATGGACGACAACGGTTCCGGGCTTGAAACCGGTTTCACCGATCAGGACCGCGACCGGCCTCCAGATTACATCAACCCACTGGGACACCGCCTTGCGTTTTTCAGCAAGCACCCCGACGCCGATCTTCATCTCCCGTTGCAACCGCGATATCCTCTTGAAATCTTCATGCCGATTATCTTTGCCTTTTGCCGCACACGCAATAATGTGCTGGAAAAAAAGGGAACTACATGGGGCAGGAAAAACGCGAAATACTGGTATGCGACTGCGAAAAAACCATGCGCATCAATGGTGCCACAGTTGCCAAGGCCACCGGATTACCGGCGCTGGATGTACATAGCCATTTGTGCAGAAGTGGCATCGGAGCCTTCGAAAAGGCGCTGAATTCCGGGATCCCATTATGTATCGGATGCACACAGGAAGCGCCCCTGTTTTCCGAAATTGCTGCAGAGGCCGGTGCTCCTGACCCGATTTTCTTCAATATTCGCGAAAACGCCGGTTGGACAGCCGAAAAGTCTCCACCGGCGGCGAAAATGGCGGCACTGATCGCAGCAGCCCGGCTCGAAACCAATCCGGTACGGACGAAATCGATCACCAGCGATGGCCTGTGCCTGGTTTATGGCGACGGCCAGGCCGCACTCGATGCAGCCCTGATACTGAACCGGCGTCTGTCAGTGACACTGCTCCTACGCAACAGCAACGATGTCGTTCTGCCCTCGGTACTTGATATTCCGGTATTTTGCGGGCAGTTGCGGTCCGCAACCGGGACATTGGGTGCATTTTTCGTCACGGTCGACGGCTATGCTGCGATGCTGCCATCATCACGGTCGCAATTACAGTTCGCGATGGCCCGCGACGGCGCGCAATCGAACTGCAGCGTCATCGTCGACCTGACCGGCGGCAATCCCCTCTTTGCAAACAGCGGCAGCCGCGACGGCTACTTTCGGGCCGATCCCGGCAATCCGGCATCGGTCACGCAGGCGCTTTTTGATGCCAGCGACTATAGCGGCGAGTTTGAAAAACCGATTTACGTCACGCACCAGCCCGACCTGTGCGCCCACTCCAGGTCACAGAAAACCGGTTGTACCAAATGCATCGACAATTGCCTGCCGGGTGCGATCACCCCGCATGGCGACATCGTCTCTATCGATACCGGCATTTGCGGCGGATGCGGCAGCTGTGCCGCCCATTGCCCCAGCGGCGCGGCGCAATACCAGTATCCCGGGCGCGCTGAATTCATCACCCGCATCCAGACGCTGGCAAGCACCTACCATGACGCTGGCGGTAGGAACCCGGTTTTGCTGGTTCACAACGTCGAAACTGGTACGGCCCTGATTGGCGCCATGGCGCGCTTTGGACGCGGGCTTCCCGCCCACGTTATTCCCCAGGAGGTTCACGCCATCACGTCTGTCGGCCACGATGCGCTGGTTTCCGCGCTCGCAGCAGGGTTCAGCAATGTCATCCTGCTCGCGGACCGGAAAAACGCCGGTGAACTTGGAGCGCTAGCTGCCGAGTGTGACCTGACTGAAACCCTCCTTGGCGCGCTTGATCTGGGCAAAGGGCGCATATCGATAGCCAATGAGACCGATCCGGACGCACTTGAATCCGCATTGTGGAATCTCAAGCCGTCACGGTCTATCTGCCACTCAAATTTCACCGCGACAGCGGCAAAACGCGAAACCGCGCGCGCAGCGATCGCCCTGCTTGCTGACTCGGCAAAGAAAGCTCCGGAACATATAACG
>JAHEGF010000199.1 GCA_024645155.1 Phyllobacteriaceae bacterium
TTTGAACTGGTTGCTTGCGCAATTGCACCTGACCTGGGCACTGGAAGCTTACCTTGCACTACCTGTGGTCGGCGGAAATTCCCTGTCAATAAGCTATACGGGGACACTGATCGTTTTCGTTTATGTCTGGCTGCCTTACATGATCCTGCCGATGCAGGCGGCGTTGGAGCGCGTCCCGGTGACTATGCTAGAAGCATCATCGGACCTTGGTGGTTCGCCGCTTCAAACCTTCCGCCATATCATAATGCCGCTGGCAATGCCGGGTGTGATAGCCGGGTCGATCTTCACGTTCTCGCTGACACTTGGCGATTACATCATCCCGCAAATCATAGGATCATCACGCCTGTTCATCGGCCAAGCGGTGTACACCCATCAGGGTACCGCGGGCAACATTCCGCTCGCCGCGGCATTTACGGTCGTTCCGGTCGTTATCATGGGGTTCTATCTGTGGGGCGCAAAACGCATGGGGGCGTTCGATGCGCTCTGACCGTAACAACCGCGCGCCAATGGGGTTGAAGATCGCAGCGGCGGCTGGCCTTGCCTTCATGCATCTGCCGATCCTGCTCATTTTCGTCTATGCGTTCACGACTGAGGAGCGCAGCTACCAGTGGCCGCCGCCGGGTCTGACTGTGAAATGGCTGGCGGTTACCTGGAATCGGCCGGATGTTTGGGAGGCACTTGGCCTGTCAGTCCGTGTTGCATCCATTTCAACCGTGATCGCAATCGTGCTCGGTACACTGTGCGCAGGCGCTGTTTCGCGCGCACGCTTTTTTGGCCGCGAAACGATCTCGTTGCTGGTTATTCTGCCTATTGCACTTCCGGGTATCATTACCGGTATCGCACTGCGTTCGGCATTCAATCTTGCTGATATCCCGTTTTCGTTTTGGACGATCGTGCTGGGGCACGCAACGTTTTGCGTTGTCGTGGTCTACAACAATGCGGTGGCGCGATTCCGGCGCACTGCCGGTTCGCTCATAGAAGCTTCGATGGATCTTGGTGCCGACGGATTCCAGACATTCCGCCACGTGATTTTGCCCAATATCGGCACCGCCTTGCTGGCAGGTGGCATGCTCGCCTTCGCGCTGTCCTTCGACGAGGTCATTGTTACCACTTTCACCGCCGGACAGCAGGCAACCTTGCCGATCTGGATGCTTGAGGAACTGGTACGCCCGAGGCAGAGACCGGTCACCAATGTGGTTGCGATGCTGGTGGTGCTCGTGACCTTTCTGCCAATTCTTGCAGCTTATTATCTGACCCGCGGCGGCGACACGGTCGCTGGCCAGGGTAAATAATTCTCAAAAAGGGAGATACACAATGGAAACCCAGATGTTGATCGGAGCGAGTTTCGAAAACGGCCAGGATGCCGAGGAAAACATCCTCGATCCCAAGACCGGCAATTCTATTGTCAAACTGCCAGAGGCATCGACGGAGCAGGTTGACAGGGCTGTTGCCGCAGCCAGGAAGGCTTTCGAAAGCTGGTCGCGTACCACGCCCGCGGAACGCTCGGTATACTTGCTGAAAATCGCCGACCGGATTGAGAATGAAACCGACAATTTCTCCGCACTCGAGGCACTAAATTGTGGCAAACCGATCAATGCGGTCAGGAATGACGAAATTCCGGCGATCGTTGACTGCTACCGGTTCTTTGCGGGTGCCGTACGTTGTATGCCAGGCAATAGCGCTGGCGAATACATGGCTAACCATACCTCCATGATCAGGCGCGATCCGATAGGTGTTGTTGCTTCCATCGCGCCGTGGAACTATCCATTGATGATGATGGCCTGGAAGCTGGCGCCGGCAATCGGCGGTGGCAATACAGTTGTATTCAAGCCATCCGAACAGACGCCACTTACGGCATTGAAACTGGCGAAAATACTGGCTGATGAGCTGCCAGAAGGTGTGGTCAATGTCGTGCTTGGGCGCGGCGATTCTGTTGGCAACGCGCTGATCAATCATGACGGCGTCGATATGATCTCGATTACCGGCGATGTTGCGACGGGCAAGAAAATCCTGCAGGCGGCGGCCCGGTCGGTCAAGCGCACCCATTTGGAGCTAGGCGGAAAGGCGCCGGTAATCGTATTCGACGATGCCGATCTTGGTTCTGTCGTCGATGGTGTGCGCACATTCGGCTACTACAATGCCGGCCAGGACTGCACTGCTGCTTGCCGCATCTATGCAGGCCCGAAAATATACGACAAACTCGTTGCCGATTTGTCTTCGGCAGTTTCGACGATCAAATATGCGAACACAGATGACGGTACCAACGAAATAGGGCCTTTGATCTCGCCGCGCCAGCGTGATCGTGTGGCTAGCTTTGTTCAGCGTGCCTCCGACCTCGACCACATCGAAATTACGACTGGTGGCAAACCAGGCGAAGGCGAAGGGTTTTTCTACCAGCCGACGGTAGTGGCCGGTGCGCTTCAAACAGACGAGATCGTGCGCCGCGAGGTATTCGGTCCGGTCGTCTCGGTGACTCGATTTTCCGACACCGATGAAGCGGTCGCCTGGGCGAATGATTCCGACTACGGTCTAGCCTCGTCTGTCTGGACCAGGGATGTGGGACGGGCGATGCGATGCGCTGCGCGGCTGCGTTATGGCTGCACCTGGATCAACACACATTTCATGCTGGTCAACGAAATGCCGCATGGTGGGCTGAAGCAATCGGGATACGGCAAGGACATGTCGCTTTATGCACTTGAAGACTACACTGCAGTCCGCCATGTCATGATTGCGCATTGAATGGTGTTCGCGCACGAAAATAATTGACGTTCGATGTTTGTTCAGAAGCAAATCCGAATTCCTGATGTCATTTTCAAAGTCTGATGGTGCTTCGGAAACTGAATACGGATTCGAGAACGCTTTCTTCGATCAATTAGGTCTAACCTCCCTATACGTCCCGGTACAAAATTCGATGAACATGTGCAAAATGTAACAAGGAATACCAACGTTTGTCAGGCAGTTCCGACGTCCGAAACGTCGGTTTTCGTGCCATACGTTCTGGATTGTTGCCCAACGTGCTCGCATTTCACATCGCAACTCTGCCCTTGCCTAGGTTAAGGTCGTAAGCTCGAATCTCATCGCCCGCTCCAATATTTCCGGTTGTAAAACTCAATGTTTCCAGGCCCTTGCGGGCATCTGGAACAATTCCCGATTGCGTTTCCACAGACTGCCAAGGCAATTCCTGTCACCTTAAGAACCTGATTTGCTACTGAGCTTTGCCGAATTTTGGATTGCCCCTTGCAAAATCTCAAATATCTATTATTATGTGAATATATGAACATATATAGAAGGAATATTACATGTCACTCGATCGTACCGTTCTAGCCTTTGCAGGTTTCATGGTTCTGCTTTCGGTGGTTCTGACCGTTTGGGTAACCCCGTTATTTGTATGGTTTACCGTCTTCATAGGCCTCAACCTGATACAATCATCGTTTACGGGTTATTGCCCGGCTGCATCGATCTTCAGACTGTTCGGCATTAAGCCGGGCTGCGCATTCTAACCGGGTGGAAAATGCGGACTCTCCTTCTTTTTGCAATCCTTCTTGTGACCGCATCAGCGAACGCGGGGTCAATGACCCTGTCGCCGGTGACGGTACCCGAATGGAAAGCGGTCTACGGTCGCGTAGAGGCGCGAGATTCGGTTCCGGCGCGGGCGCGAATAAGCGGTGTTGCCGTTGAACTCAATGTGACTGAAGGCGAAACCGTGTACGCCGGCGAACAGATCGCGATGGTTCGCGATGACAAGATCGACTTTCAGGTCGACGCATTAGACGCTCAATTGCGAGCACTCCAGGCCCAGCTTGAGGCCGCAAATTCGGACTTTGAACGTGGGCAAGCACTGGTACAAAAAGGCGTGATAACAATCCAACGCCTTGATCAGTTGAGTACCCAAGTCGATGTCATACGCAACCAAATGGCGGCGACAGCAGCACAAAAATCGGTAGTCGTTCAACAGCGTGCCGAAGGCGTGGTGCTCGCGCCAGTCGACGGGCGCGTGCTCAAGGTACCGGTGACTCGTGGAGCTGTACTTATGGTAGGTGAAACCGTCGCCGTCATCGGCGGCGGTGGTTTTTTTCTGCGGCTGGCAATTCCGGAACGTCACGCGGCAACTCTTGTCCAAGGCGCTCCGATCCGCATAATGGCCGAAGAAAGCCAATCCGAAGGCCGTCTGGCAAAGATCTATCCGCAGATTGAAAATGGCCGCGTCATCGCCGATGTCGAGGTCGACACGCTGCAAACAACTTTCGTCGACGCCCGGGTCCTCGTCAAGCTGCCGATAGCCGAGCGTCACGCTTTGCTAGTGCCGCGTGAAGCCATCGAAACCCGTTTCGGTGTTGATTTCGTCACCGTCTCGGTATCGGGCGGTCACGCGGAAAGGGCTGTCGTTATCGGTGAAGTCTTCGAACGTGCCGACGGTGAATTTGTGGAGGTCATGTCCGGGCTTGCAGCTGGCGACGTGATTGTCGTCCCATGAGTTTCTTGCAAGGCAGGCTTGGAATCGCGGGAAACCTTACAAGCGCCTTTATAACTTCGCCCCTGACGCCCCTCTTTCTCATCGCTGCTTTTGCTTTCGGGATCGTGGCCCTGCTGACGCTGCCGCGCGAGGAGGAACCGCAGATATCAGTTCCCATGGTCGACATTTTGGTCCGGGCCGACGGTCTGAAATCCGGTGATGCCGTAAAACTTGTCACTGAACCGCTTGAAACCATTATCAAGGGAATCGACGGCCTTGAGCACGTTTATTCGAATACCGTGGACGATCAAGTGATGGTAACAGCCCGCTTTGTTGTTGGCACTTCTGCTGACGCTGCAGTCTTGCGGGTGCGCGACAAGGTTCGTGCCAACATGGACCGAATACCTGTCGGTGTGCCAGAACCGCTTATCGTCGGGCGCGGTATCGACGATGTGGCAATCGTGACGCTGACTCTCTCCCCCAATCCGTCCGTCGGGGCAGGAGTGACCGCGAACGATTTGACGCGTGTGGCGCGTGAACTGAAGACTGAACTTGCCAAGCTCGACAATGTTGGCCTGACTTATCTGGTAGGAGACGTCGGCGAAGCGATCCAAGTTGCACCCAATCCGCAGCTGTTGGCGCTTTATGGCATTACACTGCAGCAACTGTCCGCCAAGGTCGCGGGTGCAAATCGTTCCTTTCCCACCAGTGTTGTTCGCGACAAGGGCGAACAGATCCAGTTCGTTGCCGGGGAAACTTTGCATTCACCCACCGATATCGGCAACTTGTTGCTGACCGCGCGCGATGGCCGAACAGTCTATGTCCGCGACGTCGCCGATATCGAGCTCACCGCCGAGATGAACGAGTCACGCGTGGCAACAGTTACCCGCCAGGGCGACGACATTGTCAGGGTGCCTTCGGTAACGCTGGCACTTGCGAAGCGTGCAGGTTCCAACGCCGTTTCCGTCGCCGAACATATTCTTGAACGGGTTGAGACGCTTGAGGGCAGTCTTATTCCATCCTCAGTGGTTGTCGAAGTTACCCGCAACTATGGCGAAACCGCCAACGAGAAAGCTAATGAACTCCTTTATCATCTCGGCCTGGCAACCGTATCAATCATTCTGCTTGTCTGGCTTTCGATTGGTCGACGCGAAGCTATGGTGGTCGCTATCGTCATCCCGGTCACAATCCTCCTGACGCTTTTTGCGTCCCGCCTAATGGGATATACACTCAACCGGGTTTCTCTGTTCGCGCTGATCTTCTCGATTGGCATATTGGTCGACGACGCTATTGTTGTGATCGAGAACATCGCTCGCCATTGGGGTATGAGCGACACACGCAGTCGCCGCGACGCGGCGATTCAGGCGGTTGCCGAAGTCGGCAATCCGACTATCGTTGCAACGCTGACCGTGGTTGCAGCGCTTCTACCCATGCTTTTCGTATCCGGCATGATGGGCCCCTACATGAGCCCGATCCCCGCCAATGCGTCCGCGGCCATGGCGTTCTCTTTTTTCGTGGCGGTCATGGTCACGCCGTGGCTGATGCTAAAGTTTTCATCCCAGACGCCGGATCATGGCCATGATAACGGCTCAGGCAATCTTCTCGCCCGCGTCTATACAACTATCGCGCGTTCGATACTGGTGTCAAAAATCATAAGCTGGATTTTCCTGTTGGCCGTAGGAACTCTTACTCTTGGGTCGCTGGCGCTTATTTACACTCAGGATGTCACGGTCAAGCTTCTTCCCTTCGACAACAAGTCTGAGCTGGCGGTCACTATAGACATGCCGGAAGGCACTTCGGTGGA
>JAHEGF010000200.1 GCA_024645155.1 Phyllobacteriaceae bacterium
GCCGTACACTTGGAACCCTCTGCCTGAACCAGCGTCAGAATTGGGCTCCGTGGCCACCTTTTGCTGCTGCGGTGGGCTGCTCACAGGCCCTAGCGCGGGCGTGACCCATAGCCGCCGGGCAATCTCCGGCCGGCCGGTCTAAACTGCGGTGGCAGTTCAGTCCTCCGTTAGCTAATTTTACCGGCGAACCAGTTCATCGATGCAAGATCACTTGTGCGGGAACTTCATCGCACCTTTCGCTGCCCGAAAGTCGGCTGGACCTCCGGAATAGGCGGCATTTGCCAGGTCCCCGTCACGGGGATACCTGTATCGCGGTTGATGACAACATCGATCACGGTGGGAATATTCGATCTGATCGCCTCTGCATAGGCATCTCCGAACTGGTCGGGATGTTCGATGCGGATACCCCGGCCGCCCATGGCTTCGGCCATTTTTACGAAATCGGGGTTCCAGAGCTCGCCGGTCTGTTCCTTGACGAAACTGGTCCCAAGCTCCCGGCCGTCGAGATAGACTCGCTGCAGGTCGCGGATCGTGCCGATTGCGTAATTATTCTGCAGCACCCAGACCGCCGGAAGATTGTATTCCACCGCGGTTGCCACGACGTGCGGCATCATCATGAACCCGCCATCACCGCACAGTGTCACACAAGGTGAATCCGGGCGTGCAAGGCGCGCGCCCAGCACTCCGCAGACGCCAAATCCCATCGCCGCAAATCCGCCAGATGTCATGTGGGTACCGGCGATTTTCGGCATCCAGTACTGTTCCGACCAGACTTGGCAATTTCCAACATCGTCGACCATGATTGTATCCGGTGGCGAGATCCGGTTCATGTCAGCCAACATCCGTCGCGGCTCGATAGGTACCTCATTGCTGGATTCGAAAGGCGTGGTGAAATTTCGCCACTCGGATTGCCAGCCTTCGATTTCCCTGCGCCAACCGTCAATGCTTGCGCGAAGGTTCTTGCCGCTGGCGATCCTGGTCGCGTGGATCAGGAATTCCCTTGCGTCAGCCTCTATTCCGATTTCAACGGGATAGTTTCGGCCGATTTCCTGGCTATCGATGTCGACCTGGATTAGTTTCGTTGGCGGGATGTTATATACGTAGCCCGGTATCCACGAGCCGGTATGAAGGTCGTTAAAACGGGCTCCGATCGCCAGGATCAGGTCGGCATTACGCGCTGCTTCGGTAGCTGGATATTCACCCCAGACGCCGGCCACGCCGAGATTTTGCGGATGATCGGATGGCAGAGCACCTTTGCCCATGAAGGATGTGTAGACCGGCACGTTGATTTGATCTGCAAATGCTTTCAACTCGTCGAATGCGCGCGACACTCTGATGCCGCCACCAGCAAGGATCAGCGGTTTTCGTGATTTGACCAGCATATCGATCGCGCGCTCGACACTGGTGTCCGACAGACGTGGCCGCCAGTTGGACGCTGTGCTATCGGAGAGCGGTTCGGGTACCGAGACCGGTGCGGTTTCAATATAGAGATCGTAGGGCATGTCCATATGAACGGGGCCCGGCCTGCCATTGCGCATCAGCGCAAAAGCCTCTGGCAGTGCGTGGGTCAGGTCTTTGACCCTGTCGATGCGGAAGGATTTCTTCGTCACCGGCTCAAAGATGGAAGACATCGAACCGTTATAGCGATAGTCATCCTGTAACGCGCCGGAATTGAGCTGGTTTGTCGGGACATTTCCGGTAATGACGAAAAACGCAGAGTTGTCGTAATAGGCATTTGCGGTAGCGATCATCAGGTTCATCGGACCGGGACCGGTGGACGCATAGACGACCAGCGGCTCTCCGGTCAGCCGGTAGTAGACATCGGCCATGAACCCAGCAGCTTGTTCCACGCGCGGTGAAATATGCCGGATCCGGTCTTTCACCTTGCCAATTCCATCGAGGAGGCCGATCGCACCGTGGCCAGCATACCCAAGAATGTAGGGCACTTTTTCCTTCAGAAGATACTCAGCAATTATGTCGGTGCCCCGTATCTCATTGCTGCCCTGCATGCCGCTGTATCGGGAATATGCGGTAGTGCTGTTGCGCGAAGGTTGGTTGTAGGTGCTCCTGTGGCTCATCATTACCTCCCGGTGCGGCAGAATTTCTCAAGGCTGACGGTTCTTTCGATATCCGAATATAGCGTAAGCCACGCAGCCAACCAAATGCCCCGGCATCAGGGAAAATGGATTGTCGCGCTAACCTTCCCACGTTGTTGTGCCGCAGGCATTTTGAATAAAACGGGAGCATTGAGCATTCGCGAAATCCTCCTCGGACCGTAGGCCGAATATAAGTGAAAAAATCCAACGCAAAACGGTTAAATACTTGGCGAGGGATCAATCGTCCTGATGGAACAAAGGCAAACGGTGGACCAACCAATCCGGGCTGGTCACCTAGAGCGCACAGCCTGGAGTTACCAAGGCCGAGATTGTTCCTTTTTTACGGACAAATTCAGGAAAACCAGATTTCTAACCGGTTGTTTTGCGGGTGAAACGCCGGTTCACAACGGAAGGACGGCCCGGCAGTTCCAGGGTGGTATCGGTCCTGCTTCGCCGAGCGACAATTTTGCCTTTGGAAACAACGAGCAAACGATCGGGCCTGAGGCGGATCGCTTCAATCGGATCGCCGGCATCCAGGACCACAAGGCTCGCACGCTTGCCTTTCTCGAGACCATAGTCGTCAAAGCCCATGATCTTTGCGGTTTCCGTGGTCACCATATCGAAGCAATGACGCATCTCGCTTCGGCTTGTCATCTGCGCCACATGCAAACCCATGAAGGCGACATCGAGCATGTCAGCAGTGCCGAGCGGATACCAGGGGTCGAGAACGCAATCCTGTCCCCAGGCAACCGTAATTCCATATTCCAGCATTTCGCGAACTCGCGTAAGGCCGCGGCGCTTCGGATAGGTATCGTGCCGCCCCTGGATGGTGATGTTGATCAGCGGATTGGGAATCGCGGCGACCTCCGCTTCTGCCATGAGCGGCAGCAGTTTCGACACGTAGTAATTGTCCATCGAGTGCATCGAGGTGAGATGCGATCCCGCCACTCTGCCCTGCAAGCCGAGCCGCTGCGCCTCATAGGTGAGTTGTTCAATGTGACGTGACATCGGATCGTCAGTCTCGTCGCAGTGCATATCAACCATCAATCCGCGCTCGGCGGCAAGTTCGCAAAGTTCGGTGACCGAGCGCCTTCCATCCTGCATGGTACGCTCAAAATGCGGGATTCCCCCGACAATATCGACACCCATGTCGAGAGCCGCAATCGTTATTTCACGGGCTTTTGGCGCACGGTAGAAACCGTCCTGAGGGAAGGCAACGATCTGCAAGTCGAGATAGGGTTTCACTAAATCGCGCACTGCAAGCAACCCACGTACACCTGTGAGCGCGTGCTCATCGCTGGTATCGACATGGCTACGTATCGCAAGCAGCCCCATTGAGACCGCCCAATCACAATAGGCAAGCGCCCGCTCGATCACTGCTTCCTCTGTTAGCAGCGGCTTTAGTTCACCCCATAGTGCAATGCCCTCCAGCAGAGTCCCGGATTTGTTGATCCTCGGCTGGCCGTAGGAGAGAGTCGCGTCCATGTGGAAATGCGGATCGATGAAAGGCGGCGAAACCAGATTGCCGGAAATGTCAATCGTCTCACCAGCTTCCGAATTGATGTCCGTCTCGATCGCAACGATGACCCCGTCGGAAATCGCGATATCGGCTTTTGATCCATCGGGCAAAACACCACTTTTCAGCAACAAGTCGAGGTTCATCTCTCACCTTTCTGGTAGGGCACCATCAGCGCCTTGGGATAGGTCGCTCGCCGCGCAACGAAGACCAAAGCCAGAATGGAAAGCACATAGGGCAGCATCAGGAAGACCTGATAGGGAACAACCCCGCCAGTCACCTGTTGCAGCCGCACCTGATAAGCATCAAAGGCGGCAAACAAAATTGCACCGATCAGTGCCTTGCCTGGTCTCCAGGAGCCGAAGACCACCAATGCGATACATATCCAGCCGCGCCCGTTGACCATTTCAAAAAAGAACGAATTGAACGCGCTCATTGTCAGGAATGCGCCGCCGACCGCCATTAAAGCCGATCCAGCCATCACGGAACCGATCCGTACTGCCGTTACACTTATTCCCTGCGCCTCGACCGCGGCCGGATTCTCGCCCGCTGCGCGTACGGCGATACCGACCGGCGTGCGGTAGAGAATCCAGGCGACGATGGCGACAGAAACAAAGGCCAGATAGGTGAGTGGCGTCTGGTTGAACAATGCCGGGCCAACAAGCGGAATATTCGATAGTCCTGGAACCGCAAAAGGGACAAAGGCCTCGATCTTTGGTGGTGACGTCACTTCCGGCAATGCGATCCGATAGGTGAAATAGGTGATGCTCGTTGCCAGCAACGTGATACCGATGCCAGTTACATGCTGGGACAGGCCGAGCGGCACGGTGAGAAAACCGTGTAGCAGGCCGAATCCCATTCCCGCCAGCGCCGCAACGGCCACACCGGTCCACAGGTCACCTCCCGCGTAGACAGTGATCCAACCCGCAAAGGCGCCAGCGGTCATTATTCCTTCAATGCCCAAATTAAGAACGCCCGCCCGTTCACAAATGAGTTCCCCCATGGTCGCGAAGATCAAAGGCGAGGCGATCCTTATTGCTGCTACCCAGAAGCTCGTTGTCAGCAAGATGTCAAAAGCTTCCAAAGTCACCTCCACCGGATTCGGTAGCGCGACAGCATGATTGCGCTGACCATTGTGAGAAGCGCGGTAGCAACCATCACCTGGGCAATGTAGCTGGGCACACCGGCCGAACGGCTCATCGCATCGGCACCGACAAAGATGCCGGCGACGAATATTGCCGAGGCGACAACGCCCAACGGATTGAGCATCGCCAGCATTGCGACGACGATGCCCGTATATCCGAAGCCCGGAGACAGATCGAGCGTCAGGTTGCCCTTGAGACCTGCTACTTCCGAGAATCCTGCCAGGGCTGCGAGCCCTCCCGACAACAGTGCCGTCTTCATCAGCACCCGATTGACTGGAATACCGGCGAAACGCGCTGCTTCGGCGTTGTTGCCCACTGCACGCATTTCGTAACCCAGTGTAGTCTTCTTCATGATCACCCAAACCGCCATCGCACTGGCCAGAGCGATGACAAAGCCAAAATGCAGCCGCTTGCCCTGGATCAGGCGCGGCAACTGCGCTTCAGAAATGACCCTTTTTGATTGAGGCCATCCGAGCCCCATCGGGTCCTTTAATGCGCCTTCAAGCAACATCGAAACGAATAGTATGACGATGAAGTTGAGCAATAAAGTTGTCACGACCTCGTCGACCCCGAAGCGCACCTTTAGTATCGCAGGACCGAGTAGCAGAAGAGCGCCACCCAGCATGGCGGAAATCGCGATAAGCGGAACAAGTGCTGGAGCGGGCATCGCAACGGCACCAGTGCCAAGAACGACAGTTACAACCGCACCGATATAAAGTTGCGCCTCTGCGCCAATATTCCAGAGTTTGGCACGGAACGCGACCGCGACCGCCAGCCCGGTCAAAATGAGCGGCGTTGCCCTCGTCAGCGTTTCAAGCAAAGCAAATTGTGATCCGGCCGCGCCCTTGGCAACCAGCCAGAATACATTGAAGGGTGACGCGCCCGCGATTAGCACCAGCAGCGAGGCTATTATCATCGTTACGCAGATTGCGCCGGCCGGGTAAATCAGCGTCGCAGCAAGCCCCGGATCGGGTTTTGGTTCAAGCCGCATCGGCGCCCTCCGCAAAACCATGCCCGGCCATGAGTTCGCCAATCTCGCGAACGGATCGGTCTCCTCGCCCCGACGGAGCCGACAAACGACCCTTGGATATCACGATGGTACGATCCGCGAGCGCAAGAATCTCATCAAGGTCTTCCGAAATCAGGAGGACAGCCGCGCCGCGCTCGCGCGCTTCCAGAAGCTTGTTGTGGACATAGGCCACCGCGCCTACATCGAGGCCGCGCGTCGGTTGATTGGCGAGGATAATCTGAGGCTCGCCATCAAAAGCTCGCCCGAGTATGAGCTTTTGCATATTTCCCCCGGACAAGAGCCGAACTCGCGCATTTGGCGAAGGGCATTTGACGTCGTAGTCGCGTATGATGATTTCCGCAAAGCTCTCGGCGGCTTTCCAGTCGAGAAAGCCCTTGTTGCTGAAGCGTGGCGAACGGTAGCTTTCCGAAATCACATTCTCGGTGACACTCATGTCTC
>JAHEGF010000021.1 GCA_024645155.1 Phyllobacteriaceae bacterium
GTCTGCGCTGATATCCAGCATTTCAACGCCGTCATTGCGCCCGGTCATCATTCTCCATGCGCCGTTCATGTATTGTAGAATTTCTTCAAATGACGGCATGGCAACGATCCGGATATGTCAATTCAAGCAAACCAGTCTGAAATGAATTGCTGGTAAATTTGTGTCAATGTTTCCAGGTCGTCGATGGCTGCATATTCGTTGGCCATGTGCATCGTTTTGCCGACCAGCCCGAATTCGACGACAGGACAATAATCCTTGATGAAGCGGGCATCGGATGTCCCGCCCGAAGTCGACAGCTCCGGTTTGCGTCCGGTAATCTTTTCAACGGATCCCGCCAACGTGCCGATCAGCCTGTCGTCGTGCGTTGAAAAGACCGGACTGGGCCGGTCGCGCCAATCCACGGTAAACTCGACCGGTTGCTTGTTGCGTGACCGCAGTTTGGTGCGCCGCGCCGCGCGGTCGAGCCTGTTGTGGACTTCTGCCATGATCGCTTCCGGCGACCACTTGTCATTGAAACGGATATTGAAATCGAAAGTGGCACGACCCGGCACCACATTTGTTGCCGGGTTACCGACATCCATGGACGTTATTTCCAGATTGCTTGGCTGGAAACGCTCGGTGCCGCGGTCCAGTTGCGGATAAAGAAGTGAATCGGCAAGCATCAGCGCACCGGGTACCGCATTGTCTGCAAGGTGCGGATAAGCTGCATGGCCCTGGACGCCATGAATAGTGACACGCGCAGAAACCGATCCGCGCCTGCCGATCTTGATCATGTCACCAAGTGTCTCAGGGTTTGTCGGTTCACCAACAAGGGCGGCATCCCAGTGTTCGCCGCGTTTTCTTGCCCACTCCAGCAGTTTGGCTGTTCCGTTGATCGCCGGACCTTCCTCGTCACCGGTAATCAGGAAAGATATCTGCCCGCGAGGCTGGCCATGCTTTTTGATAAACCGGGCAACCGCAGCGGTAAAACAAGCAATACCACCTTTCATGTCCACAGCACCGCGGCCGTGGATCTTACCGTCGAGGACATGGGCAGAATAAGGCGGATGGAGCCACTTGTCGGAATCACCCGGCGGGACGACATCCGTGTGACCGGCAAACATCAGGTGCGGTCCATCGCTTCCTAGCCTGGCGTAGAGGTTCTCGATATCGGGCGTGCCATCCTCGGAAAAAAACACGCGGTCAACTGCAAATCCCAAAGGTTCTAGTTGAGCCTGAAGTGCCGTCAACGCGCCGCCTTCGTCGGGAGTAACCGACGGGCAACGAATAAGCGCCGAAAGATTTTCTAAAGGATTTGCACTGGTCATCACTGGGTGGCAATAACCCAATCAAGGGAGGCTGTCACGTTTTCGCTTTGCGGGTGCGCACGGTTTTGCCGGCCCGGTTTTCACCGATCTGCTGGTCCGAATTGATCATGATCTTCTGCCAGATTTTGCGCGACAGATTTGTGCCGAGATTTTCGACATCATTGACCGCTTCAACCACTTCGGTATCCGTGACTGATTGCGAGTAAAGTGCTGCGAACTTTCCGGTAATCGACAGCATTTCCGAGCAGTAATCCAGATAGCGGCTCATGTTTTCGCGTGTCATGGTCCGGCGCGGAGAACTTTTGGTTGGCCGGAAATCCGGGTTGAACACTGCCGGATCCTTGGTCAGTTGGTGCATGTCGATAACATGGATGAGCGCGCGCAACGCGTGGAGACCTTCCAGCACGCGCTTTCGCTTGAACCGTTCCTCCAGGCGCAGGAGAGTGACAAGTCCGATACCTGCCAGTACCGCGGTATTGATACCGGCCTCCGCTACCTGGACGACGTCAAAAGCACCGGTCGAAATGCGGTCAAACGACAGGAAAGTTCCGACAAAGGCGAATATCCCGGCACCTGCGAAAACGATCAAAACGATCACCAGCCGCAACCAGTAAACCGGTTCATTGAGAACTCTTGCCGCGATTGCGGTCGCCTCGCCGATATTGACGAGTTCGGCTGCAACGCCGTTCAGCCCGGCATCGGGGAACCGCTCGTTTATGCGCAAGCGCAGGCGCTCTGCGGTCTCTATGATTTTGTCAGGGTCCAGGCTGCGGTAAGGCATGACGCGAGATGTAACTGAAAAAGCTGAAGTTTCTGTTTCAACCTGGCGCGTTGGTGCGCGGTCCATAGCGATTGGCGCCCGGTTCGCCCGGCATTAGGCAAAGGGCTATCAGAGCGATTACCGACAGGACGGGTATGAATATCACAAGTGCGAAAATCCCCGGTCTGCCTATATCATGGAAGCGCTTGACGCTCAGTGCAAAGCTGACCCACACGAAGATCAGGCCCGCCGCCATGATTGCCAGTCCGAGAGAGCCGCTCTCTATACTTTCCGGTGATGCACCGTAGATCTTGAAGAACAGCAGCATCTGGAGGACAATTATCAGTAATACGGCAAGCAGATAGGCCCGTCTGTCAGCGCGGCCCGAAAGGCTGAACAGGAGCCAGCCAACGGTTGCCGGTTTTTGGCTCCCGCTGTTCATCAGTTCTCTGCCCATAAGATCATATCAATCCCGCAACAATTCGTTGATGGAGGTTTTCGAACGGGTCTGCTCGTCAACGCGTTTTACGATTACTGCACAATAAAGGGAGGGTCCAGCTTGATTGCCGATGGGCTTGCCGGGCAGCGATCCGGCGACTACCACCGAGTAGGGCGGAACTTCGCCAATGAGGATTTCGCCGGTGGCGCGGTCAACGATTTTGGTCGATTTTCCAATGAATACGCCCATGCCGAGCACCGAACCTTCGCGTACGATGCACCCCTCGACGACTTCCGAACGTGCGCCGATGAAGCAATTGTCCTCGATGATGGTCGGGCCGGCCTGCATTGGTTCAAGAACACCGCCGATACCGACGCCGCCAGACAGGTGAACGTTTTTGCCGATCTGCGCACACGATCCAACAGTTGCCCATGTATCGACCATGGTTCCTTCGCCGACATGGGCGCCGAGGTTGACAAAGCACGGCATCAGGATCGCGCCGGGCGCGATGAAGGCGGAGCGGCGGACAACGCAACCGGGAACAGCGCGAAATTTGCTCTTTTCGAACTCCTGTGCGCTCCATCCGTCAAATTTCGATGGTACCTTGTCCCACCACACGGCGTCACCCGGGCCACCTTTTATGATCTCCATGTCATTGAGACGAAACGACAGCAATACCGCCTTTTTCAGCCACTGATTGACAATCCAGTTTCCGTCCGGACCCTTTTCTGCGACCCGGGCTTTCCCGGAATCGAGCAGGTTCAGCGATTGGGAAACGGCATTCCGGATCTCGCCACCAGTTTCGATCGAAACTTTTTCCCGGTTGTCAAATGCATCTTCGATCGTCTTTTCGAGTGCGGCAAGGTCCTGATTGACCATCTGATGCTCCGTTAAACGTGGTGTTAAGAGTGTGTGCCTAGGCTTGTCCGAGGGTTTGGACCGTGGCGCGCAACACTCCTAGGCGATGGTACCAGCAGGGTCAATTCCGGTAGCGGCGCGCGAAGGCGCAAATCGGTTGGACGGAAAGGAATTCACGTGAATCCGAATGAAAAAAACGGCTGGACACCGCTTCCGCACTCCGATGCGGACCTTCGCCGTTCCAAAGAGGTTCCGGATACACCGCAGACCAGGGCGGAAGCCTACCGCCTGGCTTTCAACGATCCCGATTTTCTGACGCGGCGCGAATTACGCGCGGTCAGGCTGCAACTCGAACTGCTGAAGACCGAAATGGCACTGGAAGAACGCGGCATCCGCTCGACGGTCGTCATGTTCGGCGGTGCAAGGCTTCCCGAGCCGGGTGGCGAAATCTGGGCAGCAAAGAACGAAGAGCAAAAAAAGAACCTGTCGGAATTGTCGCGATTTTACCGGGAAGCACGCGAATTCGCCAGGTTGTGCTCACTCTATTCAGCCGAACACTATTATCGCGAGTTCGTCGTTGTCACCGGCGGTGGACCGGGGGTTATGGAAGCGGGTAACCGCGGAGCGACAGATGTTGGCGCGCCTTCGATCGGCCTGAACATTGTCCTGCCTCACGAACAGGCGCCAAATGAATACGTGACACCGGAATTGTGTTTCAATTTTCACTATTTCGCGATCCGCAAGATGCATTTCATAATGCGTGCGAAGGCCGTTGCGGTATTTCCCGGCGGTTTCGGTACCATGGACGAGGTGTTCGAAACCCTGACGCTCATTCAGACCGGCCGCATGGAACGTGTGCCGGTGCTGTTGTTCGGCCGGGATTTCTGGAAGGGAGTGATTGATCTGGAGTTTCTTGCCAGTCAGGGAACGATCTCCCCGAACGATCCAGATCTGATCACATTTGTCGACGATGCCGCCGAAGCCTGGGAAGTTGTTCGCGCGTTCCATGAATAGGACCGCTTCAACTATTGATTAGGCGCTGTAGGCAGCGCGACCGGTGGAAAGCGCGTGGTCGATGTGGTCGACCCGGTCCTGGCCCCAGAAAACTTCACCGCTCAACACGTAAGCTGGCACGCCCACCGCGTCAGCGGCGATCGCCTCGTCGGTATTGCGTTTTCGGATCGCGGCGATCTCATCAGACTTGGCGGCATTCAATACCGCTTCGGCATTGTGTCCGCATGCTTCGAGATAACCCTTGAGGACGGCCTCGTCGGCGATGTTCTCCTCGTTGGCCCAGACCCCGGACAATAGTTTCCAGATGTATTCCGACGGGTCTTTGCCTTCTTGAAGAAGTGCGATGACGCAACTGTCAGCCAATGTTGCGTCGACAGGCCAGAAAGCAGGTTTCACATTGATGGGCATGCCGCGGAAATCGGCGCATCGCTGCAATTCTACAAGCCGGTAACGTTGGCGGACGGGCGGACGTTTGCCTGGAGGTACGGCACCGGAAATCTCCCACAGGGCAAAGAGATTGACCGGCTTGTAGGCTATTGCGCAACCATGCTTGCGGGCAACCGCCTCGATTGCCTTGTGGCCGAGGTAGGTGAAGGGAGAAGCTGAATAAAAATAATAGTCTATCGTTGCCATGTGACGCCCTTAGCAAATCCTGTTGGTTCGGTTTTTCTATAAGAGATGCATCGGGCGCCGATGACAAGGGCTGACGCTGGAATTTCCCGGTCAGTAACACGGATAGCACGAATATGTTGTGTCGACCGCCGGCTTCTCTCGTCGATCGCCTGGAAGGGGTCGCGCCGTCGGGCGCCAGCCACAACCCGTGTCAAACGCGCCCGGACATGCTGGAGCGATCAGGCTGCCTTTTTGCCAGCGTCTTTTCCATATGGGTCAAAACGTTCGTAGAATGTCTCGCCCTTCGTCGCCATGTCGGTCAGCAGCTTCGGCGCCTTGAATTGCGGACCGTATTTCCTTTGCAATCCCTTTGCCATCGTCAGGAACGTGTCCGCGCCCATCCCGTCGATGTAAGACAGGGCGCCACCCGTGTAGGGAGCAAATCCGAAAGCGAGGATCGAACCGACGTCTGCTTCACGCGGATCGGTTACGATACCTTCCTGCATCACCCTTACTGCCTCCATTGCGATGACAGCCAGGAAGCGTTTCTTCAACTCCTCGATATCGACATCATCGGGGCTTTGCTGCGGATAAAGTTCCTTAAGACCCGGCCACAGGTGCTTCTTGGCGGGTTTTGCAGGGTAGTCATAAAAACCCTTCCCGTTCTTGCGCCCGAGCCGGCCATGCTTGTCGACCATCGTGTTGACCAGTTCCATATGGCGCGGATCGATCGTTTTTTCGCCAAGATCCCTTATCGTCTGCTTCAAGATTTTCTGGCTGAGGTCGATCGCCGTCTCGTCGTTGAGCGCAAGGGGTCCAACTGGCATGCCGGCCATCTTCGCTGCATTATCGATCATTGCAGGCGGCACACCTTCAATCAGCATGTTGTAGGCTTCCGACATGTAGCGCAGCACCAGCCGGTTGACGTAGAACCCGCGTGTATCGTTGACGACAATCGGCGTCTTGTTGATTGCACGCACATAGTCGATTGCGGTGGCCAGTGCCTTGTCACCGGTTTTCTTGCCCATGATGATTTCCACCAGCATCATCCGATCGACCGGCGAAAAGAAATGGATCCCGATAAAGTTTTTAGCCCGCCTGGATGCCTTGGCAAGGTCTGAAATCGGGATTGTCGAGGTGTTCGATGCGAAGATCGACGACGGCTTGAGAACGGCCTCGGTTCTTTCCGTGACAACGCGCTTGATTTCGGAATCCTCGAATACGGCTTCTATCACCAGATCGCAGCCGTCAAGGTCCGCGTAGTCAGCCGTAGCCGCGATCCTGTCAAGAATTGCCTGTTTCTTTTCTTCCGTTGAACGGCGCTTCTGGATAGCCTTGTTCTCCAGGTCTTCCGAATGCGCCTTGCCCTTGTCGGCGCTTTCCTGATCGCGGTCGAGCAGCACAACGGGAATGCCGGCCTTGGCCGTGACATAGGCAATGCCTGCACCCATGAAGCCGGCACCGACGACGCCGATCTTTTTGAAATCTGTCTTGGGAACCTCGGCGGGGCGTCGTGCGCCCTTGTTGATTTCCTGCAGCGAGACAAACAGCGAGCGGATCATCATGCCCGCCTCTGTCGTTTGCAGAACCTGCGTCATATAACGCTGTTCTATGCGCAGACCCGTATCAATGGGCACCTGGAGACCTTCATTAACGCATTTCACGATGGCAATCGCTGCCGGATAATTTCCATAGGTTTCGCGGCGTAATATCGCAATTGCCGGTGGCCAGATATTGGCCCCGGCAGCAGAGTACACCGGGCCGCCAGGCAGTTTGAAGCCCTTTTCGTCCCACGGCTGAACGGGTTTCAGGCCGTCGCGGATCATCTGTTTTGCTGCGCCTATCAACTGGTCTGCGGGAACAACCTGATGGATGAGGCCCATACCCTTTGCCTTGCCAGGCGTCAGGCTCTTGCCGGTTGTCATGAATTGCAGCGCTTCCTGAACATTGGTCAGGCGAGGTACCCGTTGCGTGCCGCCAGCGCCAGGGAAAATGCCGACACGAACCTCAGGAAGGGCGATCTTCACCTTCTCGCTGTCAGCTGCAATTCGGCCGTGACAGGCAAGTGACAGTTCGAATGCGCCACCCATGCAGGTGCCGTTGATTGCCGAAACCCAAGGTTTTCCGGAGGTTTCGATCCTCCGGAAAAGCCCTGACATGGCGCCCACGTTCTCGAAAAGAATCTCGACTGCCCTTTGCGGATCCTTCTTCTTCTCTTCGGCGACCATCTCAAAAAACTGCTTGAGCATGGTCAGGTCGGCGCCGCCGGAGAAACTCTCCTTGCCGGACGTGAAAACCACGCCTTTCACCTTGTCATCACCGGTTACCTGATCGGTAATCCGGCCCAGTTCCTCGATGATCTCAGTGGTAAACACGTTCATCGACCGCCCCGGCATATCCCATGTTACCAGGGCGATGCCGTCCGCGTCGGTTTCGACGGAAAAGTTTTTGTATGTCATCGGTAATACTCCGGATCAAACGCGTTCGATAATGGTTGCAGTGCCCATGCCGGCACCAATGCAAAGTGTTACCAGTGCGGTGTTGAGGTCACGCCGCTCAAGTTCGTCAAGCACCGTACCGAAAATCATCGCCCCGGTGGCGCCGAGCGGATGCCCCATGGCGATCGCCCCGCCATTGACGTTGATCCTGTCGTGGGGGATGTCGAAGGCCTGCATGTAGCGCAACACAACCGAAGCAAATGCCTCGTTGAGCTCGAACAGATCGATGTCCTCGATCTTCATTTTCGCGCGTTTCAATAGTTTTTCTGTCACGTCTACAGGCCCGGTCAGCATGATCGCCGGTTCCGACCCGATATTGGCAAACGCCCGGATTTTTGCCCGTGGCGTCAACCCCATGGATTTCCCGCCACGTTTCGACCCCATAAGGACGGCTGCTGCGCCATCGACAATACCCGAGGAGTTGCCGGCGTGGTGTACGTGATTGACGCTTTCAAGTTCTGGGTAACGTTGCACGGCCACGGCATCGAAACCGCCCATTTCCCCGAACATAACAAATGACGGGTTGAGCGATGCCAGCGACTGCATATCAGTGTCCGGGCGCATATGCTCGTCATGATCGAGTATGGTCAGGCCATTCTGGTCGCGTACTTCGACGACCGATTTCTTGAAGTATCCATTTTTCCAGGACTTTTCGGCGCGCCTCTGGCTTTCGACCGCATACGCATCGACGTCGTCCCGCGAGAAGCCGTATTTGGTTGCGATCAGATCTGCCGAAACGCCCTGTGGCATGAACCAGCCTGGAAGTCCGACCGACGGATCCATAGCCCAGGCACTTCCCGATGCGCCCATTCCCACCCGCGACATGGATTCCACGCCGCCGGCAATGACGATATCGTCAGCACCTTGCGCGATCTTGGCAGCACCCAAGTTGATGGAATCCAGTCCGGATGCACAAAATCGCGAGACCTGCATGCCCGGCGCCTTCAGATCATATCCTGCTTCAAACGCAGATGCACGCGGCACCACGCCGCCGGCCTCGCCAACGGGATCGACGCAACCAAAAATAATGTCGTCGACCGTGGCTGTATCAAGGCCATTGCGGTCACGGACCGCTTCGAGGGCCTTTGCGCCAAGACGGGCCGTTGGTACCTCGTGAAGCGAGCCATCTTTTTTACCCCGGCCCCGCGGCGTGCGCACTGCGTCGTAGATAAATGCATCGGCCATTCTTAGTCTCCTTCGAGTTGAGCGCTTTTCAAGCGGTCAGGCTGTATCAGTTGTAATGTCTTGGCCCGATGGCATTAATGCTTCGGGCGATTTCCATCCCGGCAGTGCGCGAATGTGGCCGAGCCAGGCTTCAATTGCCGGAAAATCCGCCCAATCGACGCCAAGTTCCTTTGGCCAGAAGAGATATCCGGCAAGCGAAAAATCCGCGATCGTCGGGGCTTCCCCCAAAACCCATTTGCGTCCGGTCAAATGCGTTTCGAGAACCTTGTAGGCGCCTGCAGCTCGGGCAGCCATGAATTTTGCCGCCGGATCGTCGGTTTTCTTTTGAAAATGCACCATGAATCGGGTCGTCGCCGAGTAGCTGGACAGCTTGTGATTGTCGAACAGTATCCAGCGAAGGATTTCATACTCTTCGGCTTCCGTTGCAGGGCCGAATTTTCCAAGCGTTCGCGCGAGATAAAGCAGAATTGATCCCGACTGCGCCAGTGTGAAATCACCGTCGGGCCGATGGTGGACCAGTACCGGCACTTCGCCCATGACGTTGACGGCGCGAAACTCGGGCGATCGGCTCTCGCCGGCAAAAAAAGCTACCCTTTTCGGTTCCCAGTCGGCACCGCACAATTCGAGCATCAGTGCCACCTTATAGGCGTTGCCGCTTTCGGCAAAACACTGGAGCGTGAAATCAGCCATTCTTTATCCCTTTTTTGACCCCTAAAGGCTCCTTGAAATCAGCATTTTCATGATCTCGTTGGTCCCGCCGTAGATTTTTTGGACACGCGCATCGCGGTACATCCGCGCGATCGGATACTCATTCATGTATCCGTAACCGCCGTGCAATTGCAGGCACTCATCGATGATCTTGCATTGCAGGTCAGTCGAAAGGTATTTGGCCATCGACGCCGTCGTTGAAGTCAGCTGTCCTTTAAGATGTTCGGCAATGCAATGGTCGATGAAGGCCTTCAGCATGGTTGCCTCGGACTTCAGCTCGGCCAGTTTGAACTGCGTATTCTGAAACTCGATAATCGTCTTTCCAAACGCCTTGCGTTCCTTGACGTAGTCAATCGTTACCGCCAGCGCCCGCTCAATCATTGCTATGGCCTGATTGGCGATCAGTAACCGCTCCTGTGGCAATTGCTGCATGAGTTGAACAAAACCCTGCCCTTCCTCGGTGCCAATCATGGATGAGGTTGGAATGCGCACATTGTTGAAAAACAGCTCGGACGTGTCGTTCGCCTTGAAGCCGATCTTGTCCAGGTTCCGGCCACGCTCAAACCCGTCGACCTCATCGGTCTCGACGACCATCAAAGACGTGCCTTTTGCTCCGGCAGCCGGGTCGGTCTTGGTTGCTACGATGATAAAATTCGCAAGCTGGCCGTTGGTGATGAAGGTTTTGGATCCGTTGATGACGTAGTGATTGCCATTTTTCTTCGCCGACGTCTTGATCCCCTGCAGATCGGAACCGGCTCCGGGTTCCGTCATCGCGATTGCGCTGATCAATTCGCCGCTGATCAGCCGGGGCAGCCACTTCCTTTTCTGCTCCTCGGATCCGTAGTGAACGATATACGGAATGACGATCGCGTTGTGGAGACATAGGCCGAACCCGTCAGCACCGGCATGTCCCAGCGCCTCGGCGATCACCGCCTCATGCCCGTAATTGCCGCCGATTCCGCCGTAGGCTTCGGGCACAGATGCCCCGAGAAGGCCTGTTGCTCCGGCTTTTTCCCAGGCTTCTCGGTCGACCATTTCCTGTTCTTCATAGCGGTCGTAATTGGGTACGATTTCGGCTTCGAAAAACCGCGCAGCCATATCGGAAAGCATAACGACATCTTCGCTCATCCACGCCGGTCGTGGCATTTGCAGCACTTCAGCCGGTTGTGTCGCCATCTCGGTCTCCCTCGTTCTCTCCAGTTTGCCTTAACCGGCGCAGCGCAGTGCGTCGAACCGAGCCTAGAATGCTTCTGCCTCCAGCGCCATCATCGACTCAGATCCGGCTTGCACACGCGCCAGACGCAGCGTTGTTTCCGGCATTACGCGTTCCATGAAGAAGCGTGCAGTCACCTGCTTGTTTTCATAAAATGCGGCAGCATCTCCGGCACCATTGGCCAGTTTTATTTGAGCCGCTTCAGCCATCTGCGCCCACATATAACCGAGGGCCACCAAACCAAACAGGTGCATATAGTCTGTTGAACCGGCGCCGGCATTGTCCGGGTTCTTCATCGCGTTCTGCATGAACCACATGGTTGCGGCCTGCAGATCGTTGAGTCCCTTTTTCAATCCCTTGGTAAAGGGTGCCATGGTTTCGCTATCGCGGCGCGATTCGCAATACTCCCCGACTTCCTTGAAATACGCCTGAACTGCACGACCGCCGTTTGATCCGAGTTTGCGGCCAACCAGGTCAAGCGCCTGAATGCCGTTCGCACCTTCGTAAATCATGGCTATGCGCGCATCGCGGACAAACTGGCTCATGCCCCATTCTTCAATGTAGCCGTGACCGCCATAGACTTGTTGCGCCATTACGGCGTGGTCAAAACCGGTATCGGTCAGAACACCCTTCAAAACCGGTGTCATCAGGCCAAGAAGATCATCTGCGGCCTGTTTGTCTGCCTCGTTGTCGGACTGATGGGCGACATCGGATTTCAGCGCCGACCACAACATCAGCGCGCGCGCCGCTTCATTGCGCGCCTTGATCGTCATGAGAACGCGGCGGATATCGGGGTGAACAATGATCGGATCGGCCTTTTTTTCCGGCGCTTTCGGTCCGGTCAGAGCGCGGCCCTGGATCCGTTCATTTGCATAGGAAACCGCGTTCTGATAGGCGATTTCGGAGATCGATAGACCCTGCATGCCGACGCCGAGACGGGCTTCGTTCATCATCGTGAACATGGCTTTAAGGCCGCCGTTTTCCTCCCCGAGCAGATAGCCCGTTGCATCGTCATAATTCATCACGCAGGTCGAGTTGCCGTGAATACCCATTTTCTCTTCGATGGAGCCGCAGCTGACACCGTTGCGATCGCCGACATTTCCGCTGTCGTCTACGGAATGCTTTGGAACTATGAATAGTGAAATACCCTTCACACCCTCCGGGGCACCTTCAATACGTGCAAGCACCAGGTGGACAATATTCTCGGACATGTCGTGCTCTCCAGCCGAAATAAAAATCTTCTGGCCGGAAATCTTGAAGGAGCCGTCCTTCTGCCTGACGGCCTTGGTGCGCAACAATCCGAGATCGGTTCCGCAGTGGGGTTCGGTCAGGTTCATCGTCCCGGTCCACACTCCGGCGGTCATGTTTGGCAGCCATCTGGCTTTCTGCTCCGCCGTTCCATGCACGTAGATCGCGGCGATCGCACCCTGTGTCAGGCCAGGATACATCATCAGCGCCATGTTGGCAGAAGACATGTATTCGGCAACGGCTGTGTGCAACGTGTAGGGGAGACCCTGGCCGCCATATTCGGGATCGACAGCCAGACCGAGCCATCCGCTATCGCGATACTGGTCGTAGGCGTCCTTGAAACCCTTCGGTGTCGTGACGGAGCCGTCCTCATGGCGGACGCAACCTTCCTGATCACCGGAAAGGTTGAGCGGATGTAGCGTATTTTCAGAGAATTTGGATGCTTCTTCGAGAATGGCTTCGACGACATCCGGCGATGTTTCGGAGAAAGCGGGCAGGTTGTTGTACCGTTCATAGCCTAAAACGTCATTCAGTATGAAAAGCGTATCTTGAACGGGCGCTTTGTAGATCGGCATTTCCAGTCCTCCAAAATCGTCGTGCGGTCCGGTCCGGTCTCGAATACGATACAGACCGCATGGTAGTTTCAAACAAAACTGACGTTTGCGTAAACGTCAACATAAAGATAAGCTTGCGCTTCCTTGCTCAGTTGCGCTCATTGTTTGCTTGATCACGGGCAGATGACAGCTTGCCGCGGACAATGGCCATGGCTTCGGCAAGTTCGGAAACCGCCTCTTCGACCGCATCACGCTGCGCCATCAGGCGCTCCATCTGCTTTTGGGATTTTTCCAACGCCACCTTCAATTGCCGGGTGTTTGAGCCTTCGGGATCATATAAATCCATCATTTGCTTGATGTCGCGCAATGAAAATCCGACGCGCCTGCCAAGCAAAATAAGCCTCAATCGTGCTCTCTCGCGCTGGGAATATAAACGTGTATTGCCAACCCGTTTCGGGAACAACATGCCGCGATCTTCATAGAAACGCAGCGCCCTCAGCGTCACGTCAAACTCCCGCGCGATATCTCCTATCCGCGACAATTTGCCATTGTTGGCTGCGCTTGCGTTGCCGGATCTGCGTGCTTCCGCCTCGTTGCGGGCAGTTTCTCGTGGTTCAAGTTCCATGACACTTTCCACCTTCATCACCGGTGCACTGCACCAATAGCTTACGTTTACGTAAGCGGCATATAAAAGCTGTCGCGGCCGATTTCAAGATATTTCGCGAATTTCTCCCCAGGCTGACGAAAGTGCAAGAATAACGGAATTGGTTAACGCGTTGTTTACCACGTTTGTTGAATTGTGGGCGCAGACAGACAACCCGTGCTCTTCTTGTTGCTCGTAATCACGGATCTCGTCAGATTTTTGACTGTTTGGTTTCGCGTTACGGCACAGCTTCAATACCGCAAACCACAACACTCTTGTGACGCAGAGTTTAGGAACGGGCGTTTTGATGCAAAACAGGCGATCTTATATTGATACTCTGAATTCCGGGCGCGAGCGCAGGACGCATACACCCTACGGCGATATCAACCGCACACTTCAAAGCCTCGAGGATCGGTTGGAAACGCTTTCGGCAGGCACCGCACGCGCTGCTTATCGCGACACGTCGCACAGTTCCGCAAATCAGCATGCCGGGATACCTCCGCGTGGTGCGCGGCCGGCGGCTGCACGTCCCGAATCGCAATCGTTGAAACAAATTGCCCGCGAAATAGAGCGCGCGCGCGTTGCCGGTCATGTGGCCAATCCCGCCCATGGATTAACGAACGAACTTAAAAACCTGAGAAATGATCTCCGCCAGGAGATGGCAACTGGTCTGAAAAGCGAATTCGACGTTTTGCGGCGCGATATCGAAAAGACCTATGTCGCAGCGGTCGGAAGCAATAATGGCGCTGAGATATCAGACGAACTGGACAGTATCAGTGGCACGATCCGCGATCTTGCAAACCGCTATGACAGCGGCGGAATAGATTATCTGCGTTCGGACATTGATGACCTGAAAAATTCGATTGAGCAGCTTGCCCGCGAGGACACATTGCGCGCGGTTGACAACCGATGGGGTGAAATGGACCGTCGCTTTGATGCCTTCGAGCAGCAATTGGCCAATGCCGGCAAAAGCGCTGACAACGGTGAAATGCTCGATAGGTTGTATGCCCAACTGGAGATGATTGCCGGTGCGATAGATTCGCTGCCGGCCACATTGCCGATCCGTGACCTCGAGGAACGTGTTCTTACTCTTGCCGATGCCATCGACAAGTTGTCGGCTCACTCAAGCGACGTGCCAAAAGGCTCACTGGACCAGATAGAAAAACGCCTCGATGAAATCAGCCGGGCGATCGTGGCATCCTCCGTTTCCGTCCATTCAGCGCCAACTTTTGATTCCGAGCCGCTGAACCGGATCGAGGAACGCCTTTCAGCCCTGTCGGGGCGTCTTGAAAGCCTGTCAACCGATCGCGACGACGCAATGATCGTAAGCCGTATCAATGCTCTTGCCGAGCGGATCGAGGACCTGGCTGGCGGATATGCGGAAAATGCCACACCGTCGTATGACGAAGAAATGCACCAGCGGCTTCAGGCAATTGCCGAAAGGCTGGATTCGGCCGTGCCGGGTGATAATGGCGCTGTCCAGGCCATCGACGACAAGTTGAGCGACCTTGTCAGCCAGTTTGAAAGTGCCGCCGCATCGTCAGGAATGGTTCGCGATGATACGGGACTGGAAGAACGCCTGGACGAAATCGTGCGCCGTCTTGAGGAGGCACCCCGCGCTGCGCCTGAAATGGACCACGACCTGATCAGGCGAATGGAAAGCCATCTCGCCGCCCTTTCGGAACATATTTCAAGCCCGGCTGGGTCGGCTCCGCGCGACGGTGATTACGAACAGCGTGGGTTTTCGCTTGAAGACAGCCGTGACGCCGTACTCGAAACTGCACGTATAGCAGCTATCGAAGCGGTACAGGCATTGCCAGCCGGCAACACAGACAACGACGTTCTTCAGGCACTTACTGGTGACCTGAAGGAATTGGAACAGCTTGCCCGCAAATCCGAGGAACGGAATTCGAAAACCTTTGAGGCCATTCACGACACATTGCTGAAAATCGTTGACCGACTAGGCACCCTCGAAGTCTCCCGTGAGCCGCAATCTCCGCCGCGCCGGTCCAAAGCGGACATGCCCTCTCTTGACGACGGATTGGGTGAACCGCTCGCCGGCGAAGAGGTCCAAGAAAATACCGCTAAAATGCAGCCCGAGCGCGCAACTCCGGCAGCCGCTGCAGCAGCCGCAGCGCAGGCAGCTGAAAAAGTGAATACGGTGGATTTGACGTCCGATCAATCCGGCACGAAATCAATGCTGGGCGGACTGGCCCGCGCCATTGCGAGAAAACGCAAGGATGCAGCGAATAGCGTGGAAACCGATACGCCTGAATCGCCTGAGATTCAGGCCGTTGTTGCCGAGGATTACGAGGAAATCGATTCCGATTTGGCGGATCAGCCGCTCGAACCGGGGTCCGGCGCTCCGGACCTGACCGCAATCATGAACCGGGTTCGCGAGGAACGCAGCGATTCCGCTGGTTCGGCCGATTCGAAAACCGCGCAGGCAGATTTCATTGCTGCGGCCCGCCGGGCGGCCCAGGCGGCCGCCGCGGAAGCCGAAGTGATGAAAATGAATGCTGGCAAGGGTGAGAAAACCGGGCGGCTCGCCATGGGCGGTATAGCGCAAAACCGGCGCAAAACGATCCTGATGGGCGCAACCGCGGTGATGATCCTTCTCGCCGGATATCAGCTTGGCACGGCATTCCTCGGCACCAACAATAGCAATCGGATCGTGGACGCCGGTGCGCCCGCGCCGATAGCAGCCGACAGCAGTATAACGACGTCCTCGGCGCCTGAAGAAGAGCAGATTGCTTCCCAACAGCCGGCCGACGACCCGGTCGACGCCATGTCAGACCCGTCGTCCAGTGTCCGAGTGGTTGAACCGGTCAAACAACCGTCCGCCGAAAATACAAGCACCAACGGTGAAGAGCAGTCTTCCATGCCGGGTGTCTTGGAGCCGGTGGCGAACGCCCCGATGAACCGTATGGAAGAGACCTTTACCGAAAGCGAAGCAGCAAAGCAGGCAGAAGCCTACGAAATGCCGTCGGCTAGCATAGGTACAACGTCACTGCGAGAGGCAGCGGCTTCAGGCGATCCGATGGCGATGTTTGAAGTTGGCGCCCGGTATGCTGAAGGCCGGGGCGTGACTTCCAATCTTGGCGAAGCTGCAACCTGGTACGAGCGATCTGCCGAAATGGGATTTGCGCCAGCGCAGTACCGGATTGGCAACATGCTCGAAAAAGGAACCGGTGTTGATCGCGATATTGCTGCGGCCAAGAACTGGTATCAGATGGCGGCACAACAGGGGAACGCCAGTGCCATGCATAACCTCGCAGTGCTGTTTGCGATGGGCGCGGACGGAGAAGTCGACAATGATTCGGCCGCCCGCTGGTTTGTCGAAGCAGCAGAGCTTGGCGTTACCGATAGCCAGTTCAACCTCGGTATTCTTTCTGCCAAGGGCGTTGGGGTGCCACAAGACCTGATGGAGTCCTACAAGTGGTTCGCGCTTGCCGCCAAAGCCGGCGACAAGGACGCAATCAAGAAGCGTGATGAGGTTGCCGGCGCGTTGCGCCCCGAACAGCTCGAAAAGGCCCGCGTAGCGGCTGAGCTGTGGAAGGTCAAACCCGTCATTGTCGAAGCCAATTCCGTCACGATTCCCGACGCGTGGTCGGATGATGAAGCGCCCACCACTGCGGGTATCGACATGAAGAAGGCCGTCAAGAACATCCAGCTTCTGCTGATCAAGAACGGGTACAATCCAGGTTCTCCGGATGGGGTGATGGGCGACAAGACGACAAGGGCGATCTCCGAGTATCAGAAAGACACCGGATTGCCCGTGACAGGCGAGGTTGATGAGACGCTGGTGCGCTCCTTGCTGGAGAACAACGTCTAGAGGCCCGATCCCGGCATTTCCACACCTGGTTTTCACTAAGACCAGATTTGGACAAATGATGTTGCCAGCAGTACCGTTGCGGAGCCAAACATGCTGACGGAATTTGACTTCATGAACTGACAGGCGCATGAAAACTTGGACCTGCCGCTGTCTGGCTGGCAGGACAGGTAATGTTTTTTTGACGCCAACATCTGGGTTTGACGGGTGGGCATCTATCTCCCGATCGCCGAAGTTTCGGTCAATATTTTTGTGCTGCTCGCAATGGGGGGCGCTGTCGGCTTTCTGTCGGGTATGTTTGGTATCGGCGGCGGATTTCTGATCACGCCACTGCTGATATTCTACAACATCCCTCCGGCGGTAGCAGTTGCAACCGGTGCAAACCAGGTCATAGCTGCCTCGTTTTCCGGTGCCATGGCGCATTTGAAGCGCGGTACCCTGGACGTAAAGCTAGGCGGAATTCTGCTGATTGGCGGCATCGCCGGCGCCTCGGTCGGTGTCTATGTTTTTTCGCTCCTGCGTGCGCTTGGCCAGTTGGATCTTATCGTCTCCATCATGTATGTGGTGTTTCTGGGAATAATCGGCGGCCTAATGCTGATTGAAAGCATCCGCGCCATTCAGAGGTCGCGTAAAGGCGGTTCGAGTTCACTGAAGAAACCGGGCCAGCACAACTGGATCCACAAACTTCCCTTCAAGATACGTTTCCGCAAATCGAAGCTGTATGTCAGCGCGGTTCCCGTTGTGGGCATTGGAGCAGTCGTCGGTTTTCTCTCATCGATCATGGGTGTTGGAGGCGGTTTCATCATGGTCCCGGCCATGATCTACATGCTCAAGGTTCCCACCAATGTGGTCATTGGTACGTCCCTGTTCCAGATTGTTTTTGTTGCCTCGTTTTCCACGATTGTTCACTCACACACCAATCAGACGGTCGATGTCGTGTTGGCATTTCTGCTGATGATCGGTGGCGTCGCCGGTGCCCAATATGGCGCAAAAGTCGGCCAGCGTCTGCGAGGAGAGCAATTGCGCGCTCTTTTGGCAGCGCTGGTTTTAGCAGTCGGTCTCAGGCTGGCATTTGACCTGTTCATCGAGCCCGCAAATGTTTACTCGCTATCCGTGTTGCAGGCGGTCTGACATGGCCATGCTTCGCAAATGGGTCATTTTTTTGGTCACCATAACTTGGTGTACGCATTCGTTTGGTCAGTCAGCTGACCCGGAGTTGACAGAGAATATAGAAATAGGCCTGTCAACCGAAACGATTACGATAACCTCGGATTTCTCCGGCGCGGATCTGACCATTTTCGGTGCCGTGGACAATATTGATCCGCTTTTGATGCGCCAGGGCCGCTACGATATCGTCGTGGTCCTGGAGGGCCCGTCGAGAAACATCGTCGTCCGCAAGAAATCTCGTGTTCTCGGGATCTGGATCAATACGAATGCAACCAGTTTCCGGAATGTTCCCGCTTCCTACCTTGTGTCGATGACACGGAATCCGCAGGACATCACAGACGACCGCAGCTACAAGCAACTGGCGCTGGGGGCGGATAATATTTACATTGAACCTATCAATGAAAACGGTGACAAGCGAACGATCGCCGAGTTTCGCGAGGCGCTGCGTGCCACGAAGAAATCGGGGGCACTTTACAGCGAGCGCGTCGGTGGCGTTCAATACCTTTCCTCAAACCTCTTTCGCGCGTCTCTCGCGCTGCCGGCGTCAGTCCCTCTGGGCACCCACAAGGCGCGCGCATTCCTGTTCAAGAATGGCAGGTTTCTAAAGGAAACATCCGATCAGCTCCACATTGCGAAATCAGGCTTTGAACAAGCGATTTACCGGACTGCGCAGGACTACGGACTGATATATGGCTTCCTGGCGGTATTGCTGGCCATGGCAACGGGCTGGCTAGGCCGCATCATATTCCAGCGCGACTAGGCGCCTCGTCATGCGCTGCGAAATACTCATCCCGGTCTTAGATGCTTCCGCCGGATTTGGTGAATGCCGCTAGCGCCCATGACATGAGCGGTGAGCAATTCGGGATCGAAAAGGTTGGCATAGGCAGCATCCAGGATATTGAGCATCCCCGTATAGGCGCCAAATGCAGGCAATATCAGCCTGTTGCCATCGGTTACAAAACACCGCCGGCGCAATGATCTGCCGCGGCGAAAGATACGGGCGCCAGGATGCAAATGGCCGGATAATTCACCTGTCGCAGTCGTGCCTGGAATATGGCGGAATGTCAGCGCCCCGATCGCGGCTTCACTGACGCTTTCGCCGGAAATTCCAGCCGAGACGGCATCGTCGTGGTTGCCCGCAATCCATATCCATTCGCGGCCGGCCATCATTGCGTGCAAAACTGTTCGTGCCTGCGCGGTTAGTCGTCCCGCGCCATCATTGTCATGAAAACTGTCACCAAGACAGATGACCATTTTGGGGTTGTATGCGTCGATCAGGACTATCAATCGCTGAAGGGTCGCCAATGTGTCATAGGGCGGGACAAGGGAACCCCGGCGCGCCAGCGAAGAACCCTTCTCCAAGTGCAGGTCGGAAACTACAAGAGCACTCCAGTCCGGAAGAAACAGCACGCCACGATGATCGCAAACAACGTCTTCGCCACTAACAGAAATATGCCCTGCCACCGATAGTGAATGCCGGTTCCAGGCTGCAATGTTCATGTTCTCATCGCCTCTGCAACCAGGTCGTCAGACGCTTCAGCCAGAAGGGCATCATTTGCCTCGCCATGCACTGGCTCCCTGCCGATCTCCAGCATTATCGGAACGGCAAGTGGCGATATCTTTTCGAGTTTCTTGTGCATGATTCGGTCCTTGATACGTGCCAGCATTTCGCCAAGACGGTAAATGTCAAGCATTCCCGTGGCGGCATCGGCGCGCGTGGCCTGCAGCAACAGGTGGTCCGGCTCATGGCTGCGCAGGACATCGTAGATAAGGTCGGACGAAACTGTAACTTGGCGGCCGGATTTTTCCTGCCCCGGAAAACGCTTCTCGATCAGGCCAGAGATCACGGCACAGTTGCGGAAGGTGCGTTTCAACAGCCAGCTTTCAGCTAGCCATGCCTCCAGGTCGTCACCCAGCATGTCTTCATCAAACAGTGTTGCCAACGGCAGTTCGTCCGTTTTGAACATTCGTCCAAGGTCTCGCAATGCCCACACCCCAAGCGCATAGTCGGTTGCGACAAAACCCAGCGGACGCGCCCGCGCCCGTTCCAGCCGTCGCGTCAGCAACATTCCCAATGTCTGGTGGGCAAGACGCCCCTCGAACGGATAGGCAATCATGTAAAAGCGATCGGCACGCGGAAATGTCTCAATCAGCAACTGGTCGCGGGACGGAAGGGCCGATTTGATTTCCTGAATCTTAAGCCATTCGGATACCTGTGCTGGCAGGGTTTTCCTCCGGTCGGCATCAGCCAGCATTCCGCGCACCTGATCAGCAAGGTAGGTTGAAAGCGGAAATTTGCCACCTGCATACGCTGGTATTTTAGCGTCAAATCCCGAAGCTTTGGAAACAATGCACTCGTTTTCGCGAATACCTTCAAAGCGCAGCACCTTTCCGGAAAACAGGAATGTGTCGCCCTGAACCAGGCTTTCCAGGAAGCTTTCCTCGATTTTGCCAAGCACTGGTCCACCGCGCACACTGGTGCCGCGGCCGGCATGTCTGGTCAGGCGAACCGACAACATCGGCGCTTCGACGATGGTCCCGACATTCAATCGGTATTGTTGCGCGATCCTTGGATTGGATACCCGCCAGCGCCCATCTTTTGTTTTGCGAATTCTTGCATAACGTTCATAAGTTCTGAGCGCGTAGCCACCGGTCGCGACAAAATCGACCACCCGGTCAAATGTTGCCCGGTCGAGGCTCGCGTAGGGAGCCGCAGTGATAACTTCCTGGTAAAGCATGTCATCGGCAAATGCGTCCGCACAAGCTGATCCAAGGACATGCTGCGCCAAAACATCCAGGCTACCCGGGACGAGTGCCGGCGTGTCTTGTGCGCCGAGATAGTTGGCATCGAGTGCGGCCTGGCATTCCATTACTTCAAACCTGTTGGCTGGAACAAGAATGGCCCGGCTGGGTTCGTCCATGCGGTGGTTGGAACGCCCGATACGTTGGGCCAGACGGCTAGCACCCTTTGGCGCACCGATATGGATCACCAGATCGACATCGCCCCAGTCGATACCGAGATCAAGCGTAGACGTTGCAACGATGGCGTTAAGCCGGTTTTCCTGCATCGCCTTTTCAACCTTGCGGCGCTGGCTCACATCCAGCGATCCGTGGTGCAGCGCAATCTTCAGATTGTCTTCATTGATGTTCCACAGTTCGCGAAACAGCATCTCAGCCTGACTGCGCGTGTTGACGAATAGTAGTGCCGTATTGTGCTGCTTTATCGCCTCGTAGACTTCGGGCATCGCATACCGTGCCGAATGCCCGGACCACGGAATGCGTTCCGCGGATTTTAGTATGGTGATTTCGGGTCTTGCGCCGCCGCGGACCGTCACAAGGTCAGCCATTTCAGACCGCGAGTTTTGTGCAACCAGCCATTTGCGCAACTCATCCGGCTGAGCAACCGTTGCTGACAGGCCGATTGCCTGAAGATCCGGAGCAAATCGGCGCAATCTTGCAATCCCCAGCGACAGGAGGTGCCCGCGTTTAGACGTAACCATGGCGTGAAGTTCGTCGAGTACAACAAATTTCAGACCGCGGAAAAAAGGTTCCGCATCCCTTGAGGCGATGAGCAGGGCCAGTTGTTCCGGAGTGGTCAGGAGAATGTCAGGCGGTGCGTACTTCTGCCTTTGCCGTTTGTGGGAAGGTGTGTCGCCGGT
>JAHEGF010000201.1 GCA_024645155.1 Phyllobacteriaceae bacterium
CGTAGCCACAAACACTCGCTGCTGCGCGCGCGATAGGTCCCCTCATAAGGCGGAAACTGTTGGCGTTGGTGATGTGCTTGTTTCCTGTAAGCCGTTCGATCAGGGCCTTGTATTTACGTGAGGTCAGATCCCGCGCCCGGCTTTGGTGAACATCTCCTTCCGGTTTGCCATACACCACGTCAGCCTGATCGCGAGCCACAACTTGAAATAGGTCTATTATTCGCGACGGTGGATGTTGAAGATCTTCGTCCAGCGTAACAACCCAGTCGGAAGACGTATGCAATATTCCAGCAATCGTCGTTGGGTGCTGACCAAAATTCCGGGAGAGATGCAAAGCCGATACGTAATCAAAAGACTTTTTGAATTCGTCAATTAACGCAGATGAACCGTCAATTGCACAATCGTCCACAAAAATTACTTCTTCCAGCCGAATTGGCAAATTATCTTTTTCGAGAGACTTTTTAAAAAGATCAATTTCGTTCATCAATAAAGAAAGATATTTTTCTCCTCTGTAAACTGGAATTACCGCAGAGAAAGTAATCATTTATCTTGATCCAAACAGTAAAAAATATTTTTCTATATTTTGCCCGGCCTGCAGTCGTTTTCGGTTGAAATCAGACGGATACGTCAGTCAAACTTTTTAAGGCAGACCCATTTCTGGTTCAAGAGACTACCATGTGTTAATTGGCTTGCATTGTCCGAAATTGCCGTTAAGGCTCCAACGAGGGTGATGACGTCAATTCCTCCCTGTTTTCATTCTCTTCAGATGATCGACGACAGCAATATCTCAGTCACGATGGTAATCGATGCTGCGGTGTTGGGCCGGGCATTCCGCAATGGGAATGGTGGGCCCGGTAGGACTCGAACCTACGACCAGACCGTTATGAGCGGTCGGCTCTAACCAACTGAGCTACAGGCCCCACCGGCGCTGAATTAGTCGGTTTTCCCGTGCTATACAAGAAGCAACATCAACAACGCCCCATTGCTTCCACAAATGGCTGCAACACACATCTGCCTGAAAAACCGCAGCATCAAAGGACTGTCATGAACCGGATCAAATTACCACTCATCGCCGCATCGCTTATGCTGGCTCCAGCAGCAGCCCATGCAGAATCTGTTTCCCCTCGGCAAATCCCGCAAATCCATGTAACCGGCGAAGGTGTCACCGCACTGAAACCCGACATGGCAATTCTGACGCTGACGGTCATGCGCGAGGCCGAGACTGCAAGGGCAGCGCTGGACAGCAACAACAAGGCGATGGCTGGGGTGATGTCCGCGATGACATCGGCGGGAATCGCCGAACGCGACCTGCAGACTTCGAACTTCAATATCAATCCGCGTTATGTCTATCCCAAGAACAATGACGGCAGCACGCCGCCACGTATCGTCGCATACCAGGTTTCAAACACGCTGACCGTACGCATACGCGACCTTTCATCGGTCGGCGGCATACTCGACAAGTCGGTAACGCTCGGTGTCAACCAGGGCGGACAGGTCGTTTTCACGAATGATGATCCTTCAGCAGCCATTACCGAAGCCCGCGGCAAGGCAATGGCAGATGCGATTAATCGCGCCAGGACTCTGACAAGGGCCGCAGGCATCGGCCTTGGCAGGGTTGTCGAGATTACCGAACAATCGTTTCGGCCGGGCCCGGTACCATTGGCAAAATCGCGGACGATGGCGATGGAGGCTTCCGATGAGGTTCCAATGTCCGGCGGTGAAAACGACTACCGGGTCAATGTCAGTGTGTCGTTTGAACTCGAGCAATAACCGCCAAACACAAACGCCGGCCCGCAAGGGCCAGCGCCTGTGCCACTGGAGGATGATGTAGTCCGGGTACCTAGCGCAGGACCGGGCAATGCGGTGCGCGTGCGAATACGATATAGGAGCGATGTCCGTGGCGCCGGCCCTTCACACCGATGGTGCGATGATTGACATGGGCAACCCGGGCATGCCGTACGCCCATGCGCTGGGCTTTGTTGACTGCGCGGCGTGGCGAGCAATGGCGTTCGTAGCGTTCGTAGCGGCCGTGATCGCGGCGGTAGGAGTGGCCTGAATCACCAAAGAACAAGCCAAATCCGCCGTTGCGATAATGGCCACCACCGATGTGGATGGACAGGTCGCCCGCATTTGCGGTTGCTGGCAGGGTTGAGATGGCGCCGAGGCCGATCATGACGGAGAGTGCTGCAGTTTTGAATGTCTTGAACATTGTTTTGATCCTTGGTTTGGGACTTCGGGGCTAACCGGCCTTTCAACCGATGCACAGACATTTGCCCATCACGCCTGAACCAACTCAAAACCGGTTGTTCATTTTCCATTCATTGCGAATCCCTGTTTTATTTCATACCCTTAGAGGAAAAAATATTTTCATCCGGCCGGCATTGGCCAGATATTCTGTATAGCTTTCATGAAATCCGACGTTGCGACAACTTCACGATCGGGACAATTGCCGGGCGAGATCTGCAAGATTGGCATATTCGGTGATACGGCTGATCAGCGGGCCGTCAAATTCGAAAAACAATCCCGCACTGACCGAAAATCTTTGTCCTGTCGCTGGCGGCAAACCGCTCGTGGCAACCCGGTAGGTTCCGCGCAACGTGATTTCCGCAGACCCCCTGGTCGCATCCTGCGCACTCATGATGACCCGATCCGTGCACTCAGGCGAGAACATATGCACAATATCTGCCCGGGCCATCCGGTAATTGTCATGGCCGATCACACGGTCGCCAAGAAAGGAATCAAAGACGACATCATCGGCGAGCATCGCCAGTAGTGTTTCGGTATCGCCGGCATAGCAGAAGTCGAGATACCGGGTAATGCGTTGCGCAATCTCATTTCGATCGGTCATTACCTGTTCCTCACCCGATGCCGGCGTCTGCGCGGTGGACACGGTCGCAACCGGTAACACGAAACCGCAGTTATGGCTCCCGGTCCAGCATATGGGCAAAATAGTCCTCCGGATCGCCAAGATCATCTTCCGATACGGAGATTTTTCCCTTCACCGAGATTCCGGCTTCATGAACGCTGGCTGGATCACCGCTGACAAGCGGGTGCCAGGGTTCAAGGCGCTTTCCTTCGGCCAGGAGCCGGTAAGCGCAGGTGGCCGGCAGCCAGGGTATCGTGCCGACATTTTCAGGCGTCAGGTCGACGCAGTCGGGCACACGGCGCAACCGGTTTTTGTAGTCGGTACAACGGCACGAATTGGCGTCAAAAAGCCGGCACCCGACACTGGTCCAGTAGATTTCGCCGGTTTCATCGTCTTCAAGTTTCGCAAGGCAGCATTTTCCACAGCCATCGCAAAGCAATTCCCATTCGGTATTGCTCATTTCTGCCAGGGATTTGGTTTCCCAGAACTTCTCGCTCATACAGCAGTCTGTTGCCCGCCATTGTAATCGCCGTCAAGCATCCGCCACAGTTGATGCTTACCAGCAGGCAAGAGCAAGGCGCCGATTGATGCGTTTTGCCAGAAGGGACCATCAAGGATCTACACCGCCATGAAAAATGCACTAACAAAAAACCGCATCAGGCTTGCTGCCGGTACTTCGCTCTCGATCATGTTGATAAGCACAGCCGCGTCAATGCCGGTTTCCAACGACGGTTCCCGCTACAAGTCGTCCGCCGTGGTATTGGCCCAGGCGGGACAGACCGCTGCCGAACCCGCAGACGATCCGAAGGATCTGAGAAAACATCTCAAGAAAAAGCAGCGTGACAGTGAAGGCAGCGAAAATACCGGCAGTTCCGCCGCAAACCCGGAAACAAAGCCTGTAGAAGAGGCAGCCCCCACGCAAGCTGAAGTCCAGCCGACGGCACCAGAACCAGCGCCGGTGCAAACTGAAGTCCAGCCTGTGGCGCCGGCTCCAGCGCCGGATACCCCGCAACCAGTGGAAAAGGCCGAGGAACCGAAGCCCGTCGATCAGGCACCCGCAGAGATTACCAAACGCAAACCCAAGGCAATGCCCGAGGCAAAACCCGATCCGGTGACCATTGGCAGCGAAAAGCCGGAAACCACGAAGGAACCGGCCGATCTCCAGGTCAAAACCGGGAAGAAACCCAAATCCAAAGACCTCAAGCAGTTTCTCAACAAGGCAGAAAAAGGAAAGGCGGAACAGCCGGTGCAAACCGAAACGGGCGGCGGCGGCGAGGTGGCAAAGCCGGTCGAACAGCCTGCAACAGGCGGCGGTGCCGAGGTCGCAAAACCGGTTGAAGCTGCTCCCCTGACCGATAGCGCAAAAGAGGCATTGTCGCGCGGCAACGCCGTTCCACCGGCCGGCACTGACACGAATGCAGGTCCTGCAGTCGGAATGGAGGCGCCGCCGGAGACAGATGCCCTCGCCCAGCCGAATATTTCCATTGGCAAGATCGAGTCCGTGGAAAAGGAACAGGGCGAACGCAAGCGCGAACGCAGGCGCTCCGAAAGCCGTGAATCAGACGGCAATGTCGTTGGCAATTTCGGCGGCCGGCTGGTGATCCGGCTCGATAGCGGAGGATTGTCCGTAATAAACGAAGACGACCGCGATCGGCGCCTGCATCGCCGGGCACAGGATGTCTATGTCGAGGAGCTGCGTGGCGGCCGTACGCGTGAAACTGTTATTCGTCGCAATGGTGTGCGCATTGTCACGATCTACAACCGCCATGGCGACATCATCCGCCGTTCACGCATCACACCTGATGGCCGCGAAACCATACTGGTCTATGTTCCGCGTGACCGTTGGGACGAAGTCCGTGACTATGGCTATGACGCCGGCAGGGATTTGCCGCCATTACGGCTGTCGATACCGCGCCGGGAATACATTCTTGAAGCGGAACGCGCGAGCCGTGACGACTATTACCGCTTTCTCAACAGGCCGCCCGTTGAAACGGTAGAGCGTCTTTATTCAATCGATGAAGTCACTCGATCGGCCCGCATTCGCGACAAGTTGCGCCGCATCGACATGGACACGATCACTTTTGCGTCGGGATCGGCGGCAATCGCGGAGTCGGAAATCGATGAATTGCAGGCACTTGGTGATGCAATAGTCCGGCTGCTTGAAGACAATCCCGGCGAAACCTTCCTGATTGAAGGTCACACTGACGCCGTCGGCTCCGAGGCTTCCAATCTAGTCCTGTCCGACCAGCGGGCCGAATCGGTAGCCGAGGTATTGACTGATTTCTTCAATGTTCCGCCCGAAAACCTGGTAACACAGGGATACGGAGAACGTTACCTGAAAATCAACACGCCGGAATCCGAGCGTGAAAACCGCCGGGTCGCGGTTCGGCGCATTACCGCACTGATATCGCCGGTCAACCAGCAGGCGCAAAACTGATCGCGGCGCCGGCGATAAAATAACGGGACTGATCAGCAAACCGGCGGACGGTGGCCGTCCGCCGGATCTGAAGGCCAGCTAGGTATTGTCAAAGTCCTACAGTGATCGGACGACCTTGGTCGGCGACCGTTCAAACACCGCATCGGGCACGAAGAAATCCGCTGCCAGGGGACCGTCAGCGCCCGGTGCATAGATGGAAAAATCATTCACGCCGGCATCGCGCAGCACTTCCTCATCGATGAAGAAATTGCCGGTAACCTTTTTTGACGGGCCGGTCAGGATATGATGGGCCGCATCCGCCATGATCTCCGGCGTCCGGCTCATCTTGGCCATGGTGTCACCGCCGAGCAGGTTGCGGACCGCCGCTGTATCAATCGCCGTCAGAGGCCACAGCGAATTGACGGCAATGCCGTCACGCTCAAATTCCGCCGCCATGCCGAGCGTGCACAACGACATGCCGTATTTCGCAATGGAATACGCAACATGGTTCCTGAACCATTTCGGGTTCATGTCGAGCGGCGGACTAAGCGTCAGGATGTGAGCATTGTCCGATTTTTTCAAATGCGGGATGCAGGTCTTTGAAACCAGATAGGTGCCGCGCGTATTGATCTGCTGCATCAGGTCGTAACGCCGCATGTCGGTTGCGAGCGTTCCAGTGAGCTGGATGGCGCTGGCATTGTTGATGCAGATGTCAATGCCGCCGAAACGTTCTACGGTTGCCGCAACCGCATCGCCAACCTGGCCTGCTTCACGGATGTCACAGACCACCGCCAGTGCCTTGCCACCGGCCTCTTCAATTTCGGCTGCCGCGGTGTGGATTGTACCGGGCAGTTTTGGATGCGGTTTGTCTGTCTTGGCTGCAATTG
>JAHEGF010000202.1 GCA_024645155.1 Phyllobacteriaceae bacterium
CGGTCTCGGTGTCAAACTGCATTTGTCCGAGGTCAAGGGTCCGGTCATGGACCGGCTGAAGCGGGCCGATTTTCTCGATCACCTGAGCGGCGGGATTTTTCTCACCCAGTACAAAGCGGTACAGGAACTTGGCGGCAAGCTGAAGCCGGCGGCCTAGGGTCCGGCACCTAGAGCGCCTTTACGATCGGCTGGCGGCTGTTCAGGCCGCCGACATCAAATCCAGCCAGTGTCTTGTAAGCGGCAGCGGTCTCTTCCAGCTCATCGCGGCTCAGGACTTCCGAAATGTCGCCAAATGTTCCCCCGCAGCGCTGTTCGACAAGTTCCATGACCTGATCCGGGCCATTTTGGCGGTTGGCAAGCACGATGCGTGTCGTTGCCGGGCGGCGCTCTGCCTCGTAGGCGGCAAGCGCATCGGCAGACAGTCCATGGTCCTGGAACGCACGCACAAGTACCCGAGCATCGACGATGGCCTGCGAAGCGCCGTTGGAACCGATCGGGTACATCGGGTGGGCGGCATCGCCCATCAGGGTCACCCGGCCGTCGGTCCAGCTTTCAATCGGGTCCCGGTCGACCATCGGATATTCAAAGCAGACATTCGCCGAGCGGATCATCGCCGGGATGTCGAGCCAGTCGAAATTCCAGTCCTCGAAATGCGGCAGGAAATCCTCCAGCTTGCCCTGCCGGTTCCAGTCCTCCCGGTTCCATCCCTGGCTGGGATCATATTTCAGTTCGGCGATCCAGTTGACCAGCGCCCTGCCGGTTTCCGGGTCCGGACCGGACAGCGGATAGGTGACGAATTTCTGCCGCTCGTGACCGGCCATGGCCATGGTGGCCCCGGTCAGAAACGGTTCGGCCAGCGAGGTTGCGCGCCACAAAACCGCGCCGCCCCAGACCGGCGGCCCCTCGTCCGGCATCATCTGGCGGCGGATTGCCGAATGAATTCCGTCGCAACCGACAACGATGTCGCCCAAGATGGTTTCGCCGCTGCCGGCAAGCTCGATCTTGGCGCTCGACCGCGCTGTTGAATACCCGGAGACGCCGGAGCGGGTAATGATCGCCTCCGGTCCCAGACGCTGCTGAACAGCGTCAAACAGCATCATCTGAAGATGGCCGCGGTGCAGCGAATATTGCGGCCAGTTGTAGCCGGCTTCCATGCCGCGCGGTTCCGCCCAAATCTGCCCGCCCTTGCGGGAGAAATAGGCAACCTCGCGGGTGCGTACCCCAATTGCCTCAAGCTCTTCTTCAAGTCCAAGCTCGTAGAGCTCGCGCACCGCATGGGGCTGCAGGTTTATGCCGACACCAAGCGGGCCGACAACCTTGACCTGTTCGTAGATACGGCAGTCGATACCGGCCTGATGACACGACAATGCAAGCGTCAAACCGGCGATCCCGGCGCCGGCAATCAATACCGTCATAAGCTGGGTTCCTCCGCTTTTCCTGTCATTTGCAGCAGTGTCGCACTCAAGTATCCAACAATCCAGCCCCTCCGGCGCGTCATATTGGCAGTGCTGTCGTTTCCTTGAGCGTCTGCAACACGATTGCTGATTTCACATGCTGGACAGATTCATGCGGCAACAGGACATCATTGACGAAATTCGAAAGCGCCTTGAGGTCCGGCGTTGCGACCTTGAGCAGATAGTCCATTTCACCGGTAAGCGCATGGGCTTCCATGACTTCGGGCAGCCGGCCAACGAAATTGGCAAACCGGATGGCGTTGTCGCGGTTATGGGTGTGAAGCGTCACGGTGATGATATTGACGATAGCGCAGCCAACCATTTCGCGGTTTACACGGGCGTAGTAGCCGGAAATGAAACCGTCTTCCTCCAGCCTGGCGCGGCGGCGCGAACATTGCGACGCCGACAAACCGACCAATTCGGCCAGCTCGTTGTTTGTCAGCCGGCCCTCGCTTTGCAACGATGCGAGTATCTTGCGATCAAACGTGTCTATTTGCATGATTTGTGTGATATTTCCTGAATATTGATGGATATTGCTGAATATCTAGCGTTGTATGCGTGATTTTGCAAGAAACATGCGCCGCAAATGCGCTATGGTACTGATATCAAAAAACATGAAAAACACGGGTGATCACAATGGGTCCATTTCCGCACGACGCCGCACCGGCAATAATCGTCGAAAACAATCCGGCCGGCACTGATGGCATGGAGTTTGTCGAGTTCGCACATCCGGAACCGGAGAAGCTCCAGGAGCTGTTCACGAAGATGGGATTTGCGCCGGTTGCCGTGCACAAGACAAAGGCGATCACGATCTGGCGCCAGGGCGATATCAATTATGTGCTGAACGCCGAACCCGGAACCCATGGCCACGATTTCGTTTCTCAACACGGGCCCTGTGCGCCGTCGATGGCATGGCGTGTCGTCGATGCCGGTCATGCATTCAAACACGCGGTTTCAAAGGGTGCGACGCCCTATGAAGGCAATGACAAGAGTCTCGACGTGCCGGCTATCGTCGGCATCGGCGGTTCGCTGCTCTATTTTGTTGACCGCTACGGCGCGAAGGGTTCGGCCTATGACCGCGAATTCGACTGGCTAGGAGAACGTGACCCCAGGCCGCAGGGCGTCGGGTTCTACTATCTCGACCACCTGACCCACAATGTATTCCGCGGAAACATGGACAAGTGGTGGGATTTCTACCGCGACCTGTTCGGCTTTTCGCAGATCCACTTCTTCGACATCGAAGGCAAGCTGACCGGCCTCGTCAGCCGGGCGATCACATCGCCATGCGGCAAGATCCGCATTCCGCTCAACGAGTCCACCGACGACAAGAGCCAGATCGAGGAGTACCTGCGCAAATACAAGGGCGAAGGCATCCAGCATATCGCTGTCGGTACCGATGCCATCTACGACGCTGCGGATTTGCTGGCGGCCAATGGCCTGAAATTCATGCCCGCGCCACCGGCGGCCTATTACGAAAACTCACACGAGCGCGTCCATGGCCACGACGAACCGCTTGACCGGATGGCGAAGCACGGAATTCTGATCGACGGCGAAGGCGTGGTGAATGGCGGCATGACAAAAATCCTGCTGCAGGTCTTTTCGAAGACCTATGTCGGACCGATCTTTTTCGAGTTCATCCAGCGCAAGGGCGACAACGGATTTGGCGAAGGCAATTTTCGCGCGCTGTTTGAATCCATCGAGGAAGACCAGATCCGCCGCGGCGTGTTCAACAACGACGCGGCCTAGCACCGCATTACCTGCCCCTGCCTCAAAGACCTGCCTGAGGCCGCGGCCGGGCGCGATAATGTTTGTCACCAGTCCATGACGACCTTTGCGGCCTTGCCAGAACGCATGGCGGCAAATCCATCCTCGTAATCGTCAATTCCGATGCGGTGCGTAATGACGCCGGAAACGTCGAGCGGCCCCTGAACGAGCGCGATCATCTTGTACCAGGTCTCGAACATTTCGCGGCCATAGATGCCCTTGACGGTCAGCATCTTGAAAATGATGGTGTTCCAGTCGATTTCGAATGGCTTTGAGGGAATACCGAGCATCGCGATCTTGCCTCCATTGTTCATGGCAGCAAGCATGTCGCGGAAGGCCGGAGGTGCACCGGACATCTCCAGACCGACATCAAATCCCTCGGTCATGCCGAGTTCGTCCATCACGGCCGCAAGGGTCGTTTTTGCCGGGTCGACGGCGTGTTCAATTCCAAGTTTTCGCGCAAGATCAAGGCGGACGGGATTGAGATCCGTGATGACGATCTTGCGGGCACCGACGCACCGGGCGACCAGCGCGGCCATCAGACCAATCGGGCCTGCGCCCGTTACCAACACGTCCTCGCCAACAAGATCAAACGACAGCGCGGTGTGAACCGCGTTGCCAAGTGGATCGAAGATCGCCGCGATCTCGTCGGGCACGTCGGCTGGAATACGCACGACATTGTGCTTTGGAATTGACACATATTCGGCAAACGAACCGGGTCGGTTGACGCCGACGCCCCTGGTGTTGCGGCACAGATGGCCACGCCCGGCGCGGCAGTTGCGGCAGTGACCGCAGACGATATGTCCCTCGCCGGAAACGCGCTCGCCAATCGTGTACTCACTGACCGCGCTACCTGTTTCAACGATTTCGCCGACAAATTCGTGACCGGTCACCATCGGCACCGGGACGGTCTTTTGCGCCCATTCGTCCCAGTTGAAAATATGCACGTCGGTTCCGCAAATGGCGCTTTTTCTTACCTTTATCAGGACGTCATTCGGCCCGGTTTCGGGAACAGGCACCTGCTCCATCCAGATACCCGGCTCTGCTTTCGATTTCACAAGTGCTTTCATCATGTTGGACATCGCGTGCTCACCCTATCCGATCACACCCAGTTCGTGCCCGGCAGCTGCAAAGGCTTCGACCGCACGGTCAATGTCGGCGGCTGTGTGGGACGCCGACATTTGCGTTCTGATGCGGGCCTGTCCGCGCGGCACAACGGGAAACGAGAACCCGGTAACATAGACACCAAGTTCGAGCATCCTGGCAGCCATGTCCTGCGCCAGTTTGGCGTCGCCGAGCATCACCGGAATTATGGGGTGCTCGCCGGGCACCAGATCGAAACCGAGCGTTGCCATGGCTTTGCGGAATTGCGCCGCGTTGGCATAAAGCTGTTTGCGCAGGTTGCCGCCATTCTCGACAATCTCCAAGACCTTGAGGGAAGCGGCAGAAATCACCGGGGCCAGCGTGTTGGAAAACAGGTAGGGCCTGGAGCGCTGGCGCAACCAGTCTACTATCTGGCGGCTGGCGCAGGTGTACCCGCCCGAGGCTCCGCCCAGGGCCTTGCCGAGGGTTCCGGTCATGATGTCGATGCGGCCTTCCACACCGCAATGCTCCGGTGTACCACGGCCATTTTTTCCAACGAAACCAACTGCATGACTGTCATCGACCATGACCATTGCATCGTGTTTTTCTGCAAGATCGCAGATCGCCGGCAGATTGGCGATAACGCCGTCCATGGAAAACACGCCATCGGTTGCGACCAGTCTGAAGCGGCAGTCGGCCGCCTGTTTGAGCATGTCCTCAAGGGCTGCCATGTCGTTGTTGGGGTAGCGTAGGCGCCTCGCCTTGCACAGCCGGACGCCGTCGATGATCGAGGCGTGATTGAGCGCATCGGATATGATCGCGTCTTCCTCGCCGAGCAGGGTTTCGAACAAACCCGTGTTGGCGTCGAAACAGGACGAGTAGAGTATGGTATCCTGGAAACCAAGAAAACCGGCAATACGCGCCTCAAGCTGCTTGTGCTCTTCCTGCGTACCGCAAATAAACCGCACCGACGCCATGCCGTAGCCGTAGCGGTCAATCGCATCCTTGGCCGCCTGGCGTATTTCCTGATTGTCGGCGAGACCGAGATAGTTGTTGGCACAAAAATTCAGAACGTTCCGGCCGCCGACCTCTATGTTGCCCGACTGAGGCGAAGTGATAATCCGTTCGCCCTTGTAAAGCCCCGCGGATTTAAGGCCCGCGATCTCATCGCTGATATGGTCGTCAAAGCGGCTGCTCATGTCCTTGCCCCGGTTTATCGGAATGCCGGCAGCATCTCATTGCGGGCACCGCAATGCCAGCGGATTCGCGCCGAAAACCGCAATACTCCAAGGTTCACCGGTATCAGAAAAAAGCCTGGATACCGGTCTGCGCGCGGCCAAGAATGAGGGCGTGAACGTCATGCGTGCCCTCATAGGTGTTGACTGTTTCCAGATTGGCGGCGTGGCGCATGACATGATACTCGATCTGGATGCCGTTGCCGCCATGCATGTCGCGAGCCTGGCGCGCGATATCCAGCGCCTTGCCGCAATTGTTGCGCTTGACGATGGAAATCATTTCGGGTGCCATTCGGCCGTCGTCCATCAGGCGGCCAACCCGCAACGACCCCTGCAATCCGAGCGAAATCTCGGTCTGCATGTCGGCAAGCTTCTTCTGGAAAAGCTGGGTAGCAGCCAACGGCCGGCCGAATTGCACACGGTCCAGCCCATATTGGCGTGCCCGGTGCCAGCAGTCCTCGGCAGCACCCATCGCGCCCCACGAAATGCCATAGCGGGCCCGGTTCAGGCAGCCGAAAGGCCCTTTGAGGCCGGCAACATTGGGCAACAGGTTTTCGGCAGGCACCTCGACGCCTTCCATGACGATTTCGCCGGTGATCGAGGCGCGCAGG
>JAHEGF010000022.1 GCA_024645155.1 Phyllobacteriaceae bacterium
ATATCACTTCCGGCGCAGCACGCGAATCGCAGCAGGCAATGACCATCGTTTCGGGGCTTTGACCGCGCTGCGCCAAGGTCCGGTACTGCTCCCTTTCGGAACTGTACCGGCCTTTCATGAAATCCTTGTATCCGGTCAGAAGCCGGTCTGGAAAATTAAGCATGGTGTGCCTCGATTACTGGCAATTACAGAGCGGATCAACAGCAGATGTCGCAATTGAAAAAGATAAACTCAGTCAAGCTGCACCAGGCGAATATCAACGGCTGGGTTCAACAGCACTCCTGAATTAGCCTCCAGCTGAAGCTCGTCGGCACCAAGGTTCTTCGTCGCCGCAAGGACCTCGTAGACCGCAGATGTGGTCAACCGCAACGCTTCCGGTGCGCGAAACCCTTCGAGATGGCGGCCAAGATAGAGCGCCGACGTCAGATCCCCCGGCCCGTTGGGCGGATCGGGAATAACCGGATGGGTGGCATGCCAGCTTTCAACGGATGTTATCAGAAGATTCCCGGTATGATCTCCGTTTTCGGAAAGGATGCTGGTGACCAATGCGGATTTTGCCGGGCCATTACGAACGGCCGTGATGATTGACCGCGTATCTGCAAACTTCCTGCCGAATATCCACTCCAGTTCGAAACGATTTGGTGTTGCTATATCGGCAATCGGCAAAAGCAGGTTGCAGATGGCCCCGGCGATCATTTCGTCGACATACAATCCGCCGGAATCGCCAATTACCGGATCACAGACATAGATGGCGCCCGGGTTCTTCTTGCGCACCGATCGAACCAGACCGGCAATCGCTGCCGCTTGGCCCGGGTCGCCGAGATAACCGCTCAAAACGGCGCCAACCTCGTCAAGCCAAGGCGCATTTTCCAGGTCACCAAGCAACCGCGCAAATTGATTCGTATCCGGAACAATTCGTGACGCAGATCCATGTCCCGGATGCCATGGTAGCAGTATTGTTGGTACTGCCCATACCGGAAACCCTAATGTCTCAAGCGCAAATACCGCAGCCCGGTTGCCTACCGAGCCGCGTACGACATGGCTCGATATGACAATGACTGCCTTGCGCGGTTTCATCTGTGCCGTCCTAACCGGCGCGGGTAAGAAACTGGTATAGCCAGATCGCCAGTCCGATAAATGCGGCGACCGCAAGTCCGCGGCCGACACGGGTAGCCCAGATTTCGGTCTCGTCCGCCTCGCCCTTGTCTCGGGCCGACAAGTGGTCACGGGCGCGTTCGGCGGTGCGGGCAAAGGCCGAGTTGCCGATCACGTCGGATTCGCGTTGTACCTGTTCCAGTATTTTTCTGGATTCTCTGGCGCTGTCGTTGTCTTCAGACACAAGGTTCTCCACCGTCTGACCCGCTGCAAGAAAAAGAACTAAGCAGCAATTTAGCCTTCACCGCCCCGTTCTGCCCAAAGTGCCTGCCAAGGCGGTTTCCTTTTTCAACTACAGGTATTAGATATCCGGGCAGATCGACATTACGGAGACAATCATGACAGACCGGATTATGCAAACAAGACGCATCCTTTCTCCGTCCGCGTTGCTGCTTTTGTTCCTGTTGCCCGTTTTGAGCGGGTGCGGATTCAACACAATCCCGACAGCGGAGGAAAATGCCAACGCCAAATGGAGCGAAGTGCTCAACCAGTATCAAAGGCGGGCGGACCTGATCCCCAACCTTGTCGAAACGGTCAAGGGATTTGCGGCACAGGAAAAAGATGTACTCGAATCCGTTGTCGAGGCGCGTGCGAAAGCTACACAGGTCACGGTCAGTGCGGGTTCGCTTTCCAATCCCGAAGCCTTCAAGGCATTTCAGGATGGCCAGGCGGGATTGAGTGGCGCCCTGTCGCGGCTACTGGCCGTCGTTGAAAACTATCCCGATCTTAAGTCCAATCAGAACTTCCTTGCGCTTCAGGCCCAGCTTGAGGGTACCGAAAACCGGATTGCAGTAGCGCGCCGCGACTATATCGAGGCGGTTCGTGTCTACAACACGTCACTGAAAACCCTGCCAACGATGCTCTGGGCAATACTGTGGTTCAGGGACAATCAACCCTATCAGAACTTCACGACAGCGTCTGAAAACATGGAAACTCCGGAAGTGAAGTTCAACAAGGAGGGATGATGCACTGAAAGCGCTCGTTCCTGCGTATCGGACCTTGAGATGCCGCTTGCCAACGCGCATCGGCGTCGCCGGGCTGGTGCTCGCGCTGATTGCCGTTGTAGCCTACGGCGCGGATTTTCCCGAACTGACCGGTCGGGTTGTCGATACGGCCGAGCTGATCGATCCGGCAGACGAGACGGCACTTGTGTCGAAGCTGGCAGCATTTGAGGCAAAGAGTTCCGACCAGATAGTTGTAGCAACAATCGCGAGCCTCGAAGGTGAGTCGCTGGAGCGCTATGCCAACGAACTGTTCCGGCACTGGGGTCTTGGCCAGGCTGGCGAAAACAACGGCGTTCTTCTTCTGGTCGCCCGCGATGACCGCAAGATCCGCATTGAGGTCGGATACGGACTTGAAGGTACGCTGACCGACCTGCATTCCAAGCTGATCATCGAAAACACGATGGTCCCGGCCTTTCGTGCAGGTAACTTCTCGGCCGGAATAACCTCTGCCGCTGATGACATGATCATGGTGTTGTCGGGGGATGCGGCTGAACTGGAAGCACGAGCGCGGCGCAACGAACCGGCAGATGAAGGAATACCCTGGTTCGTCATAGCGATTTTTGTACTGTGGTTTGCGATATTCTTCGGCGCGTTTGTCTTTTCGTTTCTGGCCGCCCGGTTCGGCCGCAAGCTTGGGCCCGGTCATTACGAATGGCTTGGTGTCGATGTCCGCATTGGCTCCTCTGGCCACCGGTCTGGCCGCTCCGGAAGCCGAAGCTCCTCCGGCGGTGGGGGGTGGTCATCGGGTGGTGGCGGCTTTTCAGGCGGCGGCGGTTCATCGGGTGGTGGCGGGTCGTCGGGCGGATGGTAGGGGTGTAACAATGAAACCGGTATCGGAAACCGATCATGAGCGCATTACCCGGGCAATAGCCGCGGTTGAGAAAAGCACGTCGGGCGAAATCTACTGCGTGCTGGCACAGCGCAGCGGCGACTATTTCTTCGCCAGTTCGGTGATGGTTCTTTTTGGTGTTCTGGCTGCAAGTGCCGTAGCAGTCCTGATTACAGGGTATTACGGGATCGAACCCGATGCCCTGACACTGGTTGCCATGCAGGCCAGCGTCGCGGCTGCCGCGCTTTTGCTACTCAAGCTTTTACCGGATATGCGCATCTATCTGGTTCCAAAACCGGTTCTCTACCGCCGTTCCCACAACAACGCTACCAACCAGTTTCTGGCGCGCAACATTCACCTGACATCGCAGCGGACCGGTGTGCTGCTGTTCGTGTCGCTGTGCGAACGCTATGCCGAAGTGATTGCCGATGCGGAAATCAACCGGCATATCGACCAGTCTCAGTGGAACGCGATCGTCGAAATCCTTATCGATCACAGCCGCCGCGGCGATATCTCGGGCGGATTTGTCAAGGCCATCGAACAGACCGGACCGCTTCTGGCGGAGCGCTTTCCGCCGCGTGGCGGCGACAAAAATGAACTCGATGATCACTTGATTGAGTTGTAACCGCGCCCGCCTGGGCCATTCTGCCAGCAATATTATCTGTAATCATGCGAACTTCAGGTCTTGGCAAGCCAAATGCTGCGTCATATGGTTAACAAATCATGAACACGCTGACGTTTGACATCCGCAAAGCCGAACCGAACGACGCCAACGAAATTGCCGGTGTCCATGAGGCGGCGTGGACCGGAGCCTATGCCGGGATCATTCCGCACAAGGCACTGGCGTTAATGATCAACCGCCGCGGGGCTGACTGGTGGGCAGGCGCGATACGCCGCGCGGCAACGATACTTGTGGTCGAAATGAACGGCATGGTTGTCGGATATACGACGCTTGGCCGCAACCGGGCGCGGCAGCTTGATCAGCATGGCGAGATTTACGAGCTTTACCTGCGTCCTGAATACCAAGGGCTCGGGCTTGGCTCGCGGCTGTTTGCGGCGGCACGAAACAAGCTGCGGGACCACGGCCTGAAAGGGCTTGTCGTGTGGGCACTGGAGGAAAACGCCGGAGCGTTGTCGTTTTACCAGGGCCATGGCGGCACCGATATTGCCGAAGGTGTCGAAGTATTCGATGGCAAGGCATTGAAGAAAGTCGCGTTTACCTGGCCCTAGGATCCTGACCCGAAAGGCGAATGGACCGGAAAGCGTCAGGCGGTTAGTACTTCGCGAAACCAGTACGACGTTTCCCTGACCGGAGTGACAATAGATGCGTATTGACGCCATCAGCATCGGTGACAACCCGCCGGACGATATCAATGTCATTGTTGAAGTGCCGGTAGGTGGACACCCGATCAAATACGAACTCGACAAGGATGCCGGAACGCTGGTGGTCGACCGGTTTCTGTATACGCCCATGACCTATCCCGGCAATTACGGCTTTGTTCCACACACATTGTCCGACGATGGCGATCCGATTGACGTATTGATCTGCAACACCCGGCCGCTGGTACCGGGTTGCGTCATCAACACCCGGCCCGTAGGCGTCCTGGTCATGGAAGACAATTCCGGCCAAGACGAAAAAATACTCGCTGTTCCGAGCAGCCACGTCACGCAGCGCTACGACCGGGTCAACAATTTCGACGACCTGCCGGACATAACCTTGCAGCAGATTCAGCATTTCTTCGAGCACTACAAGGATCTTGAACCGGGGAAATGGGTCAAGATCGGCGATTGGCTCGATGCATCGAATGCAAAGCGGATGATCCTGGAAGCGATCAAACGGGCTGGAACTGCTTCCGTTTGAACAGGGCTCGAAGTCTAATCGCTCACAAGTTTTTTGCGAAGGAGTGCGGCAAGCCTTTTTCCGTCACCGGCGACATGAACCAGTTTGAGGCGCGAGGCGGCACCGGATTTCAACGAAACGGTTGAGCGCGGCACGCCCAACCATCCTGCGATCAGTTTTTCCAGCGCCGTGTTGGCCTTGCCTTTTTCCGGAACGGCCCTCACCCGGGCTGCCACGCACCGGCCGCCACCGGTAACAGGCATGACCCCTTCAACGGCATCAACGGAGGATTTCGGCGTCAGGCGGATGGAAAGAACAATGCCGCCGGGTGCATCGCGCCAGGGTATGGTGCCGGCTCCGGTGGCGGGTCCGGTCACAAAATCGCTGGCGCGATCGTGGTCAGAATGAACTGGCGCAGGAAGAACAGCGCAAGAAGCAGAATGATGGGTGAAATATCAAGGCCGCCCAAGTCCGGCATGTAGCGGCGTATCGGCCGCAAGGCCGGTTCTGTCGCCTTAAACAGGAAATTTCCGATCGTGCCGACAAACTGGTTGCTCGAATTGACGACGTTAAACGCATAGAGCCATGAAAACACCGCCGAGGCGATGATAATCCACCAGTAGATATCGAGAGCCAATACAATTGTTTGGATGAGGGCCAGCATGGGAATCTCCGGTTTGCAATCCGACATTTAGACACTGAATCCCGGCGCGGCAAGGGTTGTTAGGCAACCGGCATGCCGGAACCGGTCTGACGCTTGACAGAAACGGGCTCCAACACATAAATCGCGGTCTAAGGTGGACGGGGCTGTAGCTCAGATGGGAGAGCGCGTCGTTCGCAATGACGAGGTCAGGGGTTCGATTCCCCTCAGCTCCACCAGTTTTCATGTCCCACGACAGATCCCTGCCTTGCCCGTGCCTGCGATGGCGCGGTCTGACCAGCTAAAGCGCAGTCGCGCTTGCAAAACCTCTGGGTTCAAGGGTGTTTATCCAGTTTCGCCATGCCATGGCACATGCACGGCGTATGACGTTCGCCGGTATCCGGTACCTGCGGGTCACCTGTCTAAATCACATTTTCAACGGCATGACACAACTTCTCTACCAGTTCGGATATCTGGGCATCCTCAATGATGAACGGCGGCGCAAGCAGGACATGATCGCCACGCAGGCCGTCGATCGTGCCCGACATCGGATAACAGATCAGTCCGGCCTCAAATGCCGACTTCTTGACCGCTGCAGCAATCTTCCGGCCCGGATCAAATGGGGCCTTAGACGAGCGGTCGGCAACAAATTCGATACCGCGGAAAAGGCCGCGGCCGCGAATATCACCGACATGGGGATGCTGGCCAAAGGCAGCGTTCAATGCGCGGTCAAGTTTCTCGCCCTGCTCTTTCACTTTTGCAATGAGGCCGCGCTCCAGAATCGCAGTGACGACGGCAAGTGATGCCGCGGTTGCAACCGGGTGTCCCATATAGGTATGGCCGTGCTGGAAGAAGCCGCTGCCGCCGGCTATCGTGTCATAGATTGCGGCGGTGCAAAGCATTGCGCCGACTGGCTGATACCCGGCACCCAGACCCTTGGCGATAGTGATGATATCAGGCTTCACATCGTCCTGTTCGCAGGCAAACAGCGAACCGGTCCGGCCCATGCCGCACATGACCTCGTCGAGTATGAGCAATATTCCGTACCTGTCGCAGATTTCGCGAACACGCGGAAAGTATCCGTCAACGGAGGCAACCGCACCAAGCGTTGCACCCACAACCGGCTCGGCGATAAATGCCATCACGGTTTCCGGCCCGAGCCGAAGGATTTCGGTTTCCAGTTCATTGGCGACACGCTGGCCGTAGTCATGGACGGTCTCATCGCTTTGCCGGCCACGATATTCGTAACAAGGTGAAATATGGGATGTTTCGACAAGTAGCGGTGCGAACTGGGCGCGGCGCCATTCATTACCGCCGGCCGCCAAGGCACCGAGTGTATTTCCATGATAGCTTTGTTTGCGGGCAATAATACGGTTGCGGCCCGGTTCGCCGATTTCGCAAAAATACTGCCGTGCAAGCTTGATTGCCGCCTCAACGGCTTCGGATCCGCCTGAAACGAGGTAAACGCGGTCGATGCCTTCCGGTGCGTTGGCAACCAGCAAATCGGCGAGCATCTCTGCGGGCTCGGAAGTAAAGAAGCCGGTATGGGCGAATGCCAGCTTGTCGAGTTGTGTCTTCATGGCATCGGTGACGGCCTTGTCGGAATGCCCGAGGCAGGAAACCGCGGCGCCGCCGGATCCATCAAGATAGCGTTTGCCGGTCTTGTCGAAGATATAGCAACCGTCACCCTTCTCGGCGAACGGGGGTGTCACATTCGTTTGCCGTCCAAAGATATGGCTCATTTCATTGCCCTCCAACCGGTTGCCGCGTTATCCACTCATTCCCGAAGCAACGTCAGGCGTGTGCACCTTGCGGTAGCTCTCATGGAAATCGTGGATATCAAATGCCCATTTCGTCCCGGGCCAATGAATGTCCATTTGTCCTTTCCTTGGCCGGTAGACCGCCGTGTAGAGCGTTCCAAATCCTTCCGAGTAGGCGGTGGAATAGAGCGGCGGCTTCAGAAACGCCGAGATGAACTTGTCTTCGGGATCAACGTGCAGCGTTAACCGGTGGAGCAGGAAGCGTTCTCTTTCAACGGTGGCGGTGAACCGCGCATGATGTACCCATTCAACGGATTCCTGGTGATTGGTTGCAACGGCGGCATGGGTAATGATTGCCGGCCTATCGGGTGCCATCATTGCGGTCAGGTACCGGCGGTCCTTGTCAAGAACCGTGACATTGTAGCTCATATGAGTTGGAAGCCGCTGCAGGGCTGCACCGGCCTGCTCGGCCGTCTCGCAGGTTTGCAACACATAACGGATAATAAGCGGGACACCGAAACCGTCTCCGACAATCCGGCGGCCGCCAAAGGTCAGCGAAACGGCGAGACCGGCATCATTTATGCCATCGACAAGCCCCCAAAGACCGTCGCTTACACCCATGACCTTGCGGCCGAGCCAGCCGGTATGGAGGATCAGGCTGTCGAAGGCAGAAGGATTGTAATCGTAGTTGCGCACGAGAACGGGTTCAGCACCGGGCCAGATCGCCTGTGAACACCCCGACAGGTAAGGCGGCGGGCTATAGAAGCTCAGAAACCTCGCAGCCTGGTCGCCACCGCCAGCCTGCTCACACAGTTCTTCATAAAGAGGAACGATCTCGGGCATATGTGAAACGAGCGCCCGCCTGCTTTCGCGATAGGTCGGGCGCGCGTTTTCACCCTCCCGCAACCACCACTGGCGGTAATCGGGCCAGTACTCCTTGAAAAGAGCAGCCCATTTCGGTCCAGGCTGAGCCTCGGCTACCGCGCGCCACGTGGTTTCTGTCATTGCCTACAATATCTTGAACGCCGGCTCGGCGACAGCCGGACCGGCATTTGCCATGTCCAGCGGCTGCGCGGCGTAGCATGACTTAATGCCGTGAATCCAGCGCTTGGACCGGTCGGTCAGCTCGAAATCCTTTGTCATCGAACGACCCCTGGTAACCAGAATGCCGAGATCCGCTCCTTCATACCGGTAATCACCGGTATTCTGGATGCGCAGAAAGAACGCCTCGCTTTCGCTTTCAACAGCGCGCCGGTGATAATCAAACCGGTCAAATACAACGCGTCCGTCTTCGAGCATCTTGTAGATGCCGGATTCAGGCGCCTGGGTAATGATGTCGACGCTGTCCTCGGTATGCTTGATGACCATCTGGGACCAGCTGTCGATCATGTCCGGATCGGCCCAGCGCTGGTTCAGTTCATTCACGTCGAGCTGGAATTTCTGCTTCGAAAACTCAAGCAGGTGAAACAGGAAGAGCGGCGCATCGGCATGGGCAAAAGCAGCATGGTTTGTCATCGAGCTTGCGCCGGTGATCCGCGGATTCAGTTCGCCAAGCCAGATATCGCCGGATTCAGTGTCAATCAGGAAGTCGAGTTCGAAATAACCGCGGTAGCCGTTCTTGCGCAATTGCTCACCGAATTTGAAGGTCAGATCACGCGCCTTCTCACGGGTTTTCTTCGGGAATGCCGTTGCCAGGATTTCATTGCCGCACCAACCGCCGCGATAAGGCGTCAATTCGCCAAATCCGACAAGTTCAGTCATCAGTGGGCCAACAATGGTGCCTTGCGATGTTGCACAGGCTTCAATTGCCGAACCCCGGCAATTGATACGCTTCATGACCTTGATTTCGCCCTCGCCGACAATTTCATGCTCGTGGCGTCGGAAGTCCTCTTCGGACTTGATAAAAAATGTTGTGTGACCGGAATCACCGAATGCCGACTGCAGCACCAGGTCATGCCCGATGCCGGCCTTGTCGCAGACCGCGCGCAGGTGGGCGTAGTCCCTGATTTCGGATAGCGTGTTGGGGACCGACGGCACGCCGGCCTTGTCGCCAATGCGCACGGTCTCGATCTTGTTGTCGCACCGGGTGCGCAGTTCCGCGCTCGGGAACCAAACTGTTCCTCCCAGTTCCGCAACCAGGCGTTCGGTCTCCTCGTCAAACATCAGGAAAACGAAATTCGGCTTGCCGCCGCGGCGCTTGATCAGGTCGATCACCTCCTTGTGCTGCAGCAGGTAATTGTTGATGTCCTCAATCGAGGTGAATTCCGCGTGCGGTTGCTCGCTTGGGCAGAAAACGTTGGGATGGCGGCCGTCATAACAGTCAATATAGGAAATGTACTTGAAGTTCTTGCACCACTCGTCGATTCCCAAAAGGTTGAAATTTGTCGCCGATACGAAATAGATCGGCTCCTCATTGCGATGGAAATACCGCCGGATCTCCGAAATGTTTTTTAGGATCCTGGATTTGGATTTCGATGATTTGGCACTTGTTTTTTTCGCCGGCATTATGATTCCTCCCGAAGTTTATTCCGCAGCAATTGCTCTGGTCTTGTTGCTGATTTCATTCAATATTTCGTCCGTGAATACCCGCAAGCCGAGATCGGGCCGGTAACCGTGAATCTCACTGACATCCAGTGCCCGCATGAAGGACAGGATCTCGGTACTTACAACCTGCCCCGGTACAAGAATGGGAAAGCCCGGTGGATAGGGAATGATGAACGATGCCGAGACTACTTCACGGCCGGCTTCGATCGCTGCGTCCACGCCACCGTCGAGCTCCAGGTAGTCACAGTTCTTTTCGTCGTAACTCAGAAAGAATGCCCGCCGGATATCGCCTTCCGGTGTCTTGTCGCCGGTACGAAACGCGGGATGGAACCGGCTGAAATCCGGAAGGGGCGGCAGGTCCTCGTTGAGGTTCTTGACACGTTTTTCGAAGCTCAGCCGCTCCATGCGCGAGGCATCGTCGTAGAGTTCGTTCAGATCGTTGGCGATCTCTACCAGCGCTTCGATCAGATATGCCACCGACGACCGGGTCGTCCCGATATTGGTCATGAACAAGACGGTGTTGCGCGACGTCTTGTTGATCTGGATGCCATAGCGGTCCATCAAAATCTTGGTTTTGAAAGTATCGCCGTCCCAGCCCGTGCCGCCGACGGCGAGCGTGACACGACTTGCATCGAGAACGAATTCGTCCTTTGCCCAGCATTCCCAAATGTCGGTCCACCCCTGTTCGGGATTGTAATAGGACTGCACACCACTTTCCCGGTATTCTTCGGGTATCATGTCACCGGCCGCCAGCACCTTGAAATACTTCTTGAGCAGCGGATGGGTCGATATCGCCCGGCGCATCGACATTGCCGCTTCTATCTGGCGCTGAACGAACTCGAAGCCCTCGAGCTCGACCTGCCTTCTCCCGACATCCAGTGACGCGATGATCTGGTAGTTCGGCGATGTCGACGTATGGGTCATGTAGGCTTCGTGGAAACTCTGCTCGACTTCGCCTTTGAAGTCCTGATCATTGACGTGGATCATCGATCCCTGGCGCAGCGAAGTCAGCGTCTTGTGGGTAGACTGTGTTGCGTAGACCCGGACCCGCGCATTGGGAGGCGGAACCAGGCGATTTGCGAGTACCGCTTCATGATCATCCATATCGATGCGCTTCTGCTGGTCTTCCCACTCTTCGTGAGTTTCCGGTGTGCGCAGCCTGGATCGCAAATTGTTGGCTGCGTTCATCGCCGTGCGCTGCCTGTAGGTCGGCCCAAACCGGGCAAAGGCAAACCATGCCTCATCCCACAGGAATACCAGGTCGGGTTTTATCGCCAGGCATTCTTCCATGACGCGTTCGACATTGTAGACGATTCCGTCGAACGTGCAGTTGGTGAGCAGAAGCATTCTCACGCGGTCAAGCTTGCCGGCGGCCTTCAGTTCAAGCAGGCTATGCTTGATCTCGCGAAGCGGAACGGCGCCGTACATCGAGTATTCATTGAGCGGATAGCTGTCGAGATAGACGACCTGAGCACCCGAAAGGACCATGCCATAGTGATGCGATTTGTGGCAGTCGCGGTCGACGAGTACGATGTCTCCTGGCTTTACCAGCGCCTGAACTACAACCTTGTTGGACGTCGATGTTCCGTTGGTGGCAAAGAAGGTCTGCCTCGACCCGAATGCCCGGGACGCCAGTTCCTGGGCTTCCTTGATAGGGCCGGTCGGCTCGAGCAGGCTGTCAAGACCGCCCGAGGTAGCGGAGGTTTCGGCCATGAAAATGTTCGGGCCGTAAAACGCTCCCATATCCTGAATCCAATGCGACCGGGAAATCGACTTACCCCGGCTGATCGGCATGGCGTGGAATACACCGGTCGGCTTCTTGGAATATTCCCGCAACGCAGAGAAAAACGGGGTTCTGAACCGGGCCTGGACCCCGCGCAGGATGTTGAGGTGTAATTCGACAAAGTCTTCCTGATTGTAAAATACCCGGCGGCAAAGGCCGAGATCCATTCCCGCAATTTCCTCAACCGAGCGGTCGGTAATGAGGTATGCATCCAGTTCTGGGCGGACCTTGGCTATCAGCCGGCACAGTTCCGGTCCGTACTCTTCTGGGGTGAGTGCATTGACATCCTCGTCTTCTCCGACGCGGTTCAGATAGCGTTTTAAAATCGGGAGGACATTCTTCGATTTCAACGTCAGACCGGGTCTGATGACAACGGCCTGGATGTTGTGATTGAAAAGAATGCCGATCAGCGCATCTTCGAGACTCGGGACAACGACGGCTTCGTAGTGAAACGCATCTTCACTGCGCCGCATTTCTTGAATGCTTTTTTTCAGCCATCGCGATTGCTGGTCGGTCAGGCTGTCAACAATCAGGATTTCGAAATACGGCTTGCTGAGTGCGCGAGCCTCGGGAGACAGCATTGCCTCGTCGTCGTTTTCGTCCGGCTCGTTGTCGTCACGATCAAGAGGGATGGCTCTGCGGCGATAAGCGCCGGAACTCAGCGCCCTTGACGCACGACGAACGGAAAATGCCAGATCGGCATAGTTCTTGTGATCGAACATCCTGCGCAATGCGTCAAAGGCATGGATCCCCGGAAACGCCCAATACTCCTCAACGACTTCCAGTGCCTCGAATATTTCCGATATGCGTTTCTCATGGCGTGTGGCGGATCTTTTGTCGGGCTCACGGGCAAGGCTGGACGCAGCCTGATGAAGAGCGCTCCAACTGTCGGATCGCATCTGGACGGCACTGTAATGCTCGCTCATCGACTTCATCAGGGCTCTTCCTCCTTGTTCGGCATGACGCAATAATCAGCCAATAGACCGATCAGTTCACCCGCTTACGGTCCGGCCGGAAAACGGCAGTTTATAAATCTGCGTTTCGCCATTTTCGTCTTCGGCAAGTGCGGCCTTGTTTCCCGTATTCAGTCCATCCCTTGAACCCTGTTTGGGCATTTCCAGTGCACCCAAACCGTGCAGGTAGGCGTCGGCGCCGCTGGCGCGGTCGTAAACGGGGAAATCGGCTCGCCTGTCACGGAAACTCTTGAGAACCTGACCCAAACCCTTGATTCCGGTTTCGCGCTGGCGGCGAACATGATCGAGATCGATTTCAATCGGGAACATTTCTTCCTGGCCCGCGGCCTGATAGAGGACGGTGGCCGACGGATCAACAATGCAAGACCGGCCGACACCACCTGCAGACAGCCCGTTGACGTCTATCACATAGCACTGAAACTGTGCTGCGGTTGCCCTTGCTATGGCAATTTCAGCGTCGCGATCTGTCGTGCCGGTCAGTACCGGATGCAACAGAACCTCGACCCCCATGCTGGTCAGCTGGCGCGTGGTTTCGGGGAACCAGATATCGTAACAGATGGAAAGGCCGAACCGTCCCACTTCCGGCACATCGAAAACACAAAACTCGGTGCCGCTTTCGACTTCGACCTCATAGGGCCGGAAAGGAAACATCTTGCGATATTTCGAGACGATTTCGCCTGACGGGTTGATGACAACAGAGGTATTGTAGATCTGATCCTCCGGTGTCTTTTCAAACATCGAACCGGGTATCAGCCAGATGTTGTGGCGCTTTGCGTCTTCGCGAAACAGCGAAAGCGCCTCGCTATCAAATGGCTGGGCAAATTTGTGCAGCGGACCGAACGGCGCCAGCTCGCTGAACAGCACCATCTGGGTCCATGGAAAACGCGCCATCAGCACGTCAAGCCGATGGCGCATATTGTCAACATTTGAATGTAACGCTCCGACATGCATCTGAATGCCGGCAATTGCGAATGGAGTCATATCCTGTTTGTTCTTTGTATTCGGCTTTCAAAAAGCACGGGGTTTCATAAAGGTAAAATGTGTTGCCGGCCGGACTGCATCATCCTCTTGTAATGAGCACCGAGACGGGCGAATGGCGGACAATTCTCTCGGCATTTGAACCGACCAGGAAGTCGCGGATACGATCGGGATCATGCGAAGCCATGACGATAAGGTCGATGTCCAGGTCTTCTGCCGATTTCAGGATCTTCTCGGCTACATGGCCATGTGCAAGATGCAGTTTCGTAGTGACCTTCTTGCCTATATTCTTGTCGGCGAAGGCCTGCAACTTTTCAGCCGCCTTCTCGAGCATCATTTTCTCGTAATTTTCGGGAAAAAATTCGCCAACGATGGCCATCCCGAAATCCGGGGTGACCGAAAGGACATGAAGTTCACCCTTGCTCAATTCGACAATCTCGACAGCTCTTTGCAGGGCTGTGGACCAGGATGCCTTGTGATTGAGATCGACAGGCAGAAGTACTTTGCTGAACATCGGATTCTCCTATCAGGCAACGGCCGGTTTCGATTTGGGTTCCGGCTGCCTGCGGCGCTGCAGGAACACGATCAGTGCCAAAAGCAGTATCGCCGGCAAGTACATCAGGTATTTGGTCGGCTGATCGTTGGGTTTGAGAACACGCAATACCGTCTGGTCCCAGTCCAACCCGGCCTTTTGGGCTTCTGTGTCAAAGGCGACATCGTCAATGATCATTTTTTCGCCGTCCTGGCGCAGTTTCAGACCGGCCTTCTCGAGGCGCTCTTCGCCGCTGGTACCTTCCAATATGGGCACAAGTGCGACGAATTCTATGGGGTCACCGACGTCATTCACTCCGGCAACCCTGATCCGCAATTTTTCGCCGAGCGGCGTGTTTGCCGCCGCTTCGGTTATTTGTGACGGATCAACTTCCTGGTAAGGCGGAGAGACCATGTCCATCCAGAAGCCGGGGCGGAAAAGGGTGAACGCGACGAGAAGCAGGGCCACGGTCTCATAGGCCCTGTTTCTTACCAGGAACCAGCCTTGGGTCGCCGCGGCAAACAACAGCATCGCGATGGTTGCGACAATGAAAACAAATATGCCCTGAGCCCAGCCAACATTGATCAGCAGCAGTTCGGTGTTGAAGATGAACAGGAAAGGAAGTGCGGCAGTTCGCAGGCTGTAAAAGAAGGCGACTAGTCCGGTTCTGATCGGGTCGCCGCCGGAAATGGCTGCTGCTGCAAAACTGGCCAGCCCAACGGGCGGTGTAACGTCGGCCATGATGCCAAAGTAAAACACGAACAGATGGACTGCGATGAGCGGCACGATCAGACCATTCTGCTGTCCCAATGTGACGATCACCGGCGCCAATAGGGCAGAGACCACGATGTAGTTGGCAGTCGTCGGTAGACCCATGCCGAGGATTAGCGACAGCACCGCCGTCAAAAGCAGGATTGCAATCAGATTGCCGCCGGACAGGACTTCGACAACGTTTGCCAGTGCCGATCCAACGCCGGTCTGGCTTACGGCGCCAACAATTATTCCGGCCGTTGCGGTTGCGATGCCGATACCAATCATGTTGCGGGCACCGGTTATCAATCCGTCGGCAAGGTCGACGATGCCGGCGCGAATATCATTGATAAGCTGGCTCTCGCCGCGGAATATCGCCATCAGGGGACGCTGTGTCAGAAGAATGAAAATCATGAAGGCCGCTGCCCAGAATGCTGACAGCCCGGGCGACAGGCGATCGACCATCAACGCCCAGACCAGAACGACAACGGGAAGGAGAAAATGCAGGCCGGACCGGATGGTGGGACCTGGTAGAGGCAGGGAAACGACCGGTTTCTTGGGATCATCCAGTTCGAGCGGTTCTTCCCTGGAGGCAACATACAGCAGACCTCCGTAAGCGGCGCACAACACCACGAAGATGATGTAGCCGGCAGTATTCGGAAATGCGGGACGTATCCATCCCATTCCGTAGTAGACAATAAAGCTTAGCGCGCAGATCGCAGCGATGGTGAAGGCAATGCCGATCAGACGCTGGATGATGGGCTTTGGAACATAGGCGCGGGGCAGGCCTTCCATCCCGGCTTTCATCGCCTCCAGGTGTACGATGTAGACAAGCGCGATGTAGGAAATGACAGCCGGTACAAATGCGTGCTTGACGACGTCGAAATACGGAATTCCGACATACTCGACCATCAAAAATGCAGCCGCACCCATGACCGGAGGCATGATCTGGCCGTTTACCGAGGATGCAACCTCGACTGCCCCGGCCTTTTCCGATGAAAAGCCGACTTTTTTCATGAGCGGTATCGTGAATGTTCCGGTGGTCACCACGTTGGCAATCGATGAACCGGAAATAAGGCCGGTCATTGCCGACGAAACGACGGCCGCCTTTGCCGGCCCGCCGCGCATGTGGCCCATCAGGCTGAAGGCGACCTGGATGAAATAGTTACCTGCACCCGCCCTGTCCAAAAGCGAGCCAAACAGGACAAACAGGAACACGAATGATGTCGAGACGCCGAGCGCGATGCCGAACACTCCTTCGGTGGTGATCCAGTGGTGGTTCACGACCTCCGAAAGCGCGTTTCCCTTGTGGGCAATGATGTTGGGCATGTATTGGCCGAGAAACGTGTAGGCCATGAAGATCGTGGCGACGATCATCAATGCCGGTCCGAGCGAACGGCGCGTCGCCTCAAGAAGTATGATTATTCCGGCGACCGCCACCACGTAGTCCTGGAGGATCGGCGCGCCAACCCTGTTGGCAATCGAACTGTAGAAAAAGTAGAGATAGGAGGCAGCAAAGGCACCGATCAGCGCCAGGGCCCATTCCCATGATGGCACGCGATCATGCGGGGAACCCATGTAGACTGCTCCGGCCACAGCCAGTCCGATTATTGGTATCCACCATGTGGACGTCGCGTCCTTTGCGCCAATCATGAACAGTATCGAAAGGATGATCGGTATGCTCATTCCCAGCGCCAGCTGGAATGGCGTCTTGACAGACGGGTAGGCCATGAAAGTGAGGAAGATGGCGAAGGCCAGGTGGATCGAGCGGGCTTCAGTATCATTGAAAACACCGAACCCAACGACAAACGGAATGGGAGACGCAATCCAGATCTGAAACAGCGACCAGATGAGGGCGACGGCCAATATTAGCGTACCGACCGCCCCGGCCGGCGTGCGTCCACCGGTATCAGATGATGCGACCAGTTCGTCCAGTTCAGCCTGGCTAAGGCCCTCTTTCGCAGTTACATCTTCTGACATGCCACTCCCCAGTGCCGATGTTGTCACATCGCGCTTGATGTGTGTTTCTTAGTATCCAGACCGCCGGTCATGGCTTGTTCGCATGGGCGATCATGCAGAAAACAAGAAAACCCGCCGGATTTCTCCGGCGGGACTGTTTGTTTCTAGTTCAACAAACCCTTTTCCTTGAAGTAGCGGGCTGCTCCGTCATGAATTGGCGCTGAGGTGCCGGCGCTAACCATATCCTCGGCTTTCAGGTTCGCAAATGCCGGGTGAAGTCCCTTGAACCGGTCGAAGTTGTCAAAAACGGCCTTGACGACCTGGTAGATCGTTTCTTCATCGGACTTGGTCGATGAAACGAACGTTGCCTTGACACCAAACGTGTTCACGTCTCCGTCGGTTCCCGTATACATTCCGCCCGGAACAACCGCAGCCGAATAATAGGGATTGTCAGCGATAAGCTTGTCGATTTCGGCGCCCTCTACCGGCACGATCACGGATTCGCAGGATGTCGTGGCTTCCTGAATCGTACCACTCGGGTGGCCGACGGTGAAGACAATGGCGTCAACCTTGTTATCACACAACGCCTGGGCTTGTTCGGCCGATTTCAATTCCGATGCGAGTGAGAAATCGGACATCTGCCAACCCTTCTCGCCCATGATCACTTCCATCGTTCCGCGGGCGCCGGACCCCGGGTTGCCGACATTGACGCGCTTGCCCTTCAGGTCATCGAAACTGGCAATTCCGCTATCCTTGCGGGCAACCACGGTAAATGGTTCCGGATGAACCGAAAACACGGAACGCAATTCCGCAAACGGCCCGTTTTCCTCAAATTTCGACGTACCGTGCAGCGCATGATACTGCCAGTCGGATTGCGCGACACCCATGTCCTGATCGCCGGCGCGAATCGCGTTGATGTTGGCGATCGAACCACCAGTGGACGGTGCGGTGCACTTGATGCCATGGTCGCCGGTGCCGCGGTTGACGAGTTTGCAGATCGATTGCCCGACCACGAAGTAGACGCCGGTCTGGCCACCAGTGCCGATCGTAACGAACTTGTCTTCTGCCTGCACGGCAGTGGCGGCCATTGTAAAAGCTGCAACAGCAACGATATTCTTCCATTGTTTCATTATACATTTCTCCCTTTTATGGCCCAGTGTACCAAGCTGATTTACCAACGTAATTGCGCAAACCGTCCCGGCATCGCGCTTATTATTTTGGTGCGAGGCCTCGATAAAAAGGCTAACAGTGTTTATTATATTGATCAAGCGATACGAGGTATTCCGTAACGCAAGGGCGTGACGATTTGTCATCGGGGGAAAAATCAAGCGTTGAGGTAGTAGGTATTACACCGTCAAATCAAGGGTTTATTGAATGGATGTCGGGGACAGGCTGCGCATACTGAGAAAATCGAACGGGCTGTCGCAACGCAAGCTGGCATCAATGTCCGGCGTTACGAATGGCCTGATCTCGATGATAGAACAAGGGCAAACAAGCCCGTCGGTAGCGTCCCTGAAGCGAATTCTCGATTCAATCCCGATGACTTTTTCCGAATTTTTCAGCATGGAGTATCCCGAAAGTCCGGAGGTGTTTTTCCGTGAAAACCAGTTGCGCGAAATCAATCCGGTCCGCGTCTTCCGGGTGGACGGAGATTCGAGCTCACTGGTTTCGCTGAGGCAGGTCGGAGATGCGTCCAGGCACAATTTGCAAATGTTGCACGAGAAATACGCCCCCGGATCGGATACCGGAATGGAATTGTACAGCCATGAAGCCGAGGAAGCGGGCATTGTCATATCCGGCGAGATAGAGGTGACGATCGGCGATCAGACGCAAGTGCTAAAAGAGGGGGACGCCTATATTTTTGACAGCCGGATCCCGCACCGCTTCCGCAACACGGCAAAGACCGACTGCGTCATCGTCAGTGCATGCACACCGCCGTCATTCTGATACCTGATCACGCGGCTTGAGCGGACTGCTTTCGCGCCGCGGTCATGGCAGATTCGAGAATATCCAGCGCCTCGCTGAAAACCTCGTCCTGGATCGTAATTGGTGACAGGAAGCGGATGACATTTCCATATACCCCGCAAGTCAGCAGGATCAGGCCGCGTTCCTGTGCATTGGCCCGTACCGCGTTGGCAAAATCGGCGTTCGGGATGCTGGTGCCCGCCTTGTTAAATTCGACGGCGTTCATGAAGCCCGGACCACGAATGTCGACGATTTCGGGAATGGCGTCTCGCATGCCTTCGAGCCTCTGTATCAGGCGCGCACCAAGCATGTTTGCGCGATCACACAGTTTTTCCTCGTCAATGACATCAAGCACTGCATGGGCTGCCGCTATTCCAAGCGGACTGCCGCCATAGGTGCCGCCCAGCCCGCCGGGTTTCGGCGCATCCATGATTTCGGCGCGACCGGTCACGGCAGCAAGCGGAAAACCGCCGGCAAGGCTCTTTGCCATGGTCGTCAGATCAGCGGCGACATCGTAGTGATCCATGGCAAACATCTTGCCGGTGCGCGCAAACCCGCTTTGAACCTCATCGGCGATCAGCAATATGCCGTGGTTGTCACAGACCGCGCGGAGTTTTTTCATAAACTCCTTTGGTGCACTATAGAATCCACCCTCGCCCTGAACCGGTTCGACAACGATCGCTGCCACTCGCGACGGATCGACATCCGCCTTGAACAGGGTTTCCAAGGCTGCCAGCGCCTGCTCCGCGGATACGCCGTGAAGCGGTACCGGAAATGGAGCATGGAACACGTCGGTCACCATGGTGCCGAAACCAAGCTTGTAGGGTGCGACCTTGCCGGTCAGCGACATCCCCATGAATGTCCGACCGTGAAAACCGCCCGAAAAGGCAATGATTGCGTTGCGGCCGGTGGCAGCGCGCGCAATCTTGACCGCATTTTCAACCGCTTCGGCGCCTGTCGTGACAAACATGGTCTTTTTCTCGAAGTCGCCGGGAACGATAGCGTTCAGGCGTTCGGCCAGGTGGACATAGTTTTCGTAGGGCAGAACCTGATGGCAGGTATGGGTAAAACGGTCGATCTGGGCCTTTACCGCCTCGATGACTTTCGGATGGCGATGGCCGGTATTCAGAACGGCGATGCCGGAAGCGAAATCAATGTAGCGGCGCCCTTCGACATCCCATATTTCGGCGTTTTCGGCACGGTCTGCGTAAATCTGTGTCATCATTCCGACGCCCTGTGCGACGGATTTTCCCTTGCGTTCGGAAATAGCGGCGTTTTGCATGAGTCTTGTCACCTTGTGGAATTCCTGAGGCCGGAAAGCCGGATGCTCAATAAATTAAACACCTATACGATATCGATGCAAATGCGAAGGGGGAAATTTCGCGAGATGCATCCGGGCTGCGACCTGGTTGGCAATAAATGTCCTTTGCATTTCAGGCTGCAAACAGGAAAATTGCGCCAATCTTCGGGCAGCGGAATCGCGATCCCGGGCCACCATTTTGACACCTGAACACCGGTGATTTGAATTTGCTGCGATTCGACTGTACTGGTCGCGATGGCCAAACCGGCTGTTGGCAGTTTCCGGATTATCTCCAAACGCCAGACCCGAGGGATGACCTGGATGGGACCGTCTATGCAAGCCGCCGGCAGCGAACGATTTGCCGCATTCGCACACCGCGCCTTTTTGCGATACTGGCTGGCGCGGTTCTTCACGACATTTGCAACGCTGATCATATCTGTTGCCGTCGGCTGGCAGATTTACGATCTGACGCGTGATCCGTTCGACCTGGGTCTGGTCGGTCTGGTTCAGTTCCTGCCGTCCCTGCTGCTCGTCCTGGTGACCGGAGCGGTGGCCGACCGGTTCGGTCGACGCCGCATCATGGGGCTGTCGGTATTGGTGGAATGCGGCTGCGCACTGGTCATGATCCTGCTCACTGTTCGCGGCCTGCAGTCACCGGTTCCGGTTTTTGCCCTTCTGGCGGTTTTCGGTGTGGCACGGGCTTTCTTTGCGCCGGCCGGTGCTTCGCTGGTGGCAAACCTTGTCCCCGAGCGCGATTTTGCAAATGCCGTTGCCTGGAATTCGTCTGCCTGGCAAACGGCATCCATTGTCGGTCCGGTAGCGGGGGGCCTGCTTTACGGATTGTCGGCCGAAACGGCATACGGAATTGCTGCGGGCATGCTGTTGGCAGCCGGCGTGCTGATCTTTTCGATACCGAAACCGGCGCAGCACATCGAAACAGAACGGGTTTCGCTTACAACCATTTTTGCAGGTTTTTCCTATATCCGGCGCGAAAAAGTCGTGCTCGGCGCCATTTCTCTCGACCTTTTTGCCGTTCTACTGGGTGGGGCGGTGGCGTTGCTGCCGGTCTACGCCAGGGATATCCTGCATCTGGGCCCCTGGGGACTGGGATTGCTGCGGGCAGCACCGGGAGTTGGTGCAATCGTGGTCGCGGTCTGGCTGACCGCGCACCCGGTGCGCGATCATGCCGGGCTGGTGATGTTCGTGTTCGTCGGCCTGTTCGGGCTTTTCACCGCGTTGTTCGGAGTTTCGACGATTACTTGGCTGTCGATCCTGGCACTGGCACTGGTCGGGGCAGCCGACATGATCAGTGTCTATATTCGCGAAACCCTGATCCAGCTTTGGACCCCTGACCGCCTGCGCGGCCGTGTAAATGCAGTCAACATGGTGTTTGTTGGAGCCAGCAATGAACTTGGCGAGTTCCGTGCCGGCACGATGGCGGCGTTGTTTGGAACCATGCAAGCAGTTGTGTTTGGCGGTATCGGCGCGATTGCGATTGCCG
>JAHEGF010000203.1 GCA_024645155.1 Phyllobacteriaceae bacterium
GGCCCAAAAACTGGTCAGTGACTGCGACTGGTCGCGCCCGGTGAAAAAGGCCAGCTTTTTCGGATCGCGGCCGCGGACTTCTCCCAGCCATGACGTCGCCGTTTCAAGCGCCTCGTCCCAGCTGATCTCCTCGAATTGCCCTGAACCGCGTGGTCCAGTCCGCTTGAGCGGTCCTCGCAACCTCGCCGGGCTATAATGCTGCATGATTCCGGCCGATCCCTTGGCGCATAGCACACCGCGATTGATTGGATGATCGCGATTGCCTTCAATGTATCGGACCTTGCCATCCTTCAGATGCACATTGATGCCGCACCTGCATGCGCACATGTAGCAGGTCGTTTTGCGAACTTCATCGGAGACCGGATCGGACAGGTTTATTTTTGTTTCCCCTGCCATGGCTTTTTTGCCTCCCGGTTTGTTCACTTCACGGATAGTACATTCTCCGAAGTACCTAGCAAAACTATGTGGGGCATTTGAGAGTCCACACGTGACAAACTGAAAGGACCAGAAAGGCCGGTTCCCCGAACCGGCCTTCCCAAGTTCAATTTCTGAAATGCGGCTATTGCCGGTTGTCCAGGATCAGGATCCTAGTTCGTTACAATGATCCGCGTGTTACCAGGCCCAGACTGGCGGACCAGTGAGTACAGCTGCTTGGCATTCGACGTGTGCAGCCGGACGCATCCATGTGATGCCGGACGGCCAAGACGTTTAACCGCATTGGTGCCATGGATCGCATATCCACCATGGTAGAAGATCGAATAGGGCATCGGCGACATGTCGTACTTGCGCGAATACCACATCTTGTGCATGCGCGTCGGGCGCCATGACCCTCGCGGAGTCCGGTAACCCTTGCGGGCCGTCGAGACCGGCCACTGGTGCAGTGTGATTCCGTTTTTCTTTACCGTCATGGTTTGCGCCGATACGTCGATATGCGCGATCAGTTGCGAGGCTGCACTTTTGCCCGTTGCGGCGAAACTGATGATGAGGGCTGCAACCGCGGTCAGTATGAACTTGTACATTTTCTTACCCCTTGATACCCGAACTCCGTGTTCTTGTTACCGTTACATTACACATTGCAACGTCCGCGTCTGTGGCGGAATTCACATATCTTTTAACAACTTAACTCCCTGCGCAAGCTCCACCTGGTTCACAATTGCGTTGAGGGTGAATAAAGTTGCATCTCACTTTGCTAAAATTTGAAGGAAATTGCCGGCAATCGCGCTTGCCAACCCGGGTGTCAACCTGTTGAGAATAAGGGATGGATGACAAACTCTTCAATGTGATCGACGACCGCCGCGACGAGATAGTCGCACTGACCGTTGACCTGATAAGGTTCCCGACAATCAATCCGCCAGGCGATGCATATCGGCCCTGTGCCGAGTATATCGCAGCGCGCCTTCAAAAACGCGGCTTTGAGACCACCTTCATCCGCGGCGAAGGAACGCCAGGTGATACGGATCGCTATCCGCGAACCAACGTGATAGCCCGTTACGATGGTCGAACGCCCGGTCCGACCGTGCATTTCAACTCCCATATCGATGTTGTCGCAGCCGCAGACGGTTGGACTGTCGACCCATTTGCCGGCGTCATCAAGGACGGCAAGGTTTACGGACGGGGTGCCTGCGACATGAAAGGCGGGATGGCCGCATCCATTGTCGCTGCCGAAGCATTCATGGATGTCTATCCCGATTTTCCCGGTGCAATCGAGATTTCCGGTACTGTAGACGAGGAATCCGGCGGCTATGGTGGTGTAGCCTACATGGCGGCAAAGGGTTTGTTTTCAAAACCGCGGGTCGACCATGTCATTATTCCCGAACCGCTGAACAAGGACCGCATTTGTCTCGGCCATCGCGGCGTCTGGTGGGCCGAAATCGCAACCAGGGGCGAGGTGGCGCATGGCTCGATGCCGTTTCTGGGCGATTGCGCGGTCCGCCACATGGGTGCCGTGCTGAGAGCGTTCGAGGACGAATTGTTTCCCGCATTGGCCAAAAAAACGACACGCATGCCGGTGGTCCCGGATGGGGCGCGGTCATCGACCATGAATATCAACTCGATCCATGGTGGCCAGACGGATGACTATTCCGGCCTGCCTTCACCCAATGTTCCCGACTGTTGCCGCATGACCATAGACCGGCGCTTCCTGCTCGAGGAAAAACTGGATACTGTTAAGTCGGAAGTCACAACCATTCTTGAAGGTCTGAAAAGAAAACGTCCGAAGTTCGATTACGAGATTCGTGACCTGATGGAAGTCGAACCCTTGATGACCGACAGGGATATGCCCGTCGTTACAGCGGTGGCCGCGGGAATTCGCGAAGTCATGGGTATCGAGCCCGAGTATGTCATATCGCCTGGAACCTATGATCAGAAACACATCGCGCGCATTGGCCACCTGCACGATTGTATCGCTTACGGGCCTGGGATTCTCGATCTCGCCCACCGGCCCGATGAATGGATCGGGATTGATGACATGGTCGAATCGGCCAAGGTAATGGCTGTCAGCCTGAAAGCTTTGCTCAACCGGCAAGTGCCTTAACTGTCATGTAGGCGGCCAGCGCCACGACGGCAAAATAGGCATTGCCGCCAAAAAGCTGTTGGTTGGAGATTTTTCCTGCCGGTGGAAATACAGTCCGCACACCCACACTTGGCGCAATGGTCAACCACAGAAAGGCAAGTAGCAATCCAAAAACCAGGTTACCGCCAAGTGCCAAAATAAAAGCTACCGGTATCATGAACAGCACAGACCATAACTGCTTGCCGGGATGGCCGCCAATCATGCGGAATGGCACTCTGGCAATAGCATATGCCAGCAGCCACGAGGCCAGGCAGCCAATAACACCACCCAAAACAATGGCAAGCCAAGTGGACAGTTCGGTATATGCGGCAAACATCGGTGCGACCCTTGTTGACTGTAGCCAGCAAGCAGCCAGCTTTCACGATCACTGAAACGTCAGTAAACGAAATGACTTCCGTTCGCCAACAGTGGACGGCATTGCCCAATTCCAAACAAGGCTGCTGACAACAGCAGCGTATCCTGTTTAACTGTCTGCGAATACCGGCAATTTGCCGGTGAGTAGCGATTGTAAAGGGAGGTACGAGAATGAACACTTTTAAACTCGCACTGGCTGCTTCTGCAGCACTATTGGTGCCGATGGCAGCCCACGCTGCAAAAACCGATCTTGTGATGGGTATGGCGCTGGAGCCTCCACATCTTGATCCGACAGCCGGGGCGGCTGCAGCGATCGATGAAGTTGTTTATGCCAATGTATTTGAAGGTTTGACCCGCATCGGCTCCGGTGGCGAAGTTATACCCGGGCTTGCCGAAAGCTGGACGGTTTCCGACGATGGGAAAACATACACGTTCAAACTGCGTTCCGGCGCAAAATTCCATGATGGAAGCGATCTTGACGCCGGTGATGTCAAGTTCTCGCTTGACCGTGCACGCGCAGAAGATTCGACAAATGCCCAAAAACCACTGTTTGCAGCGATCGATAGTGTCGAAGTGGTGGATCCCACGACCGTCAAGGTCATGCTGAAAAATCCGCAGGGCTCCTTTCTGTACAATATGGGATGGGGCGATGCAGTCATCGTCGCGCCGGAATCCGCAGACGCCAACAAGGAAAGCCCGGTTGGCACCGGTCCGTTCAAGTTTGACAACTGGGCCAAGGGTTCATCCATCACGATCGTGAAGAACCCCGACTACTGGGGCGAACCGGTGATGCTCGATAAAGCCGAATTTCGCATTATCCCGGATGCAGCCGCTGCAATCCCGGCCCTGTTGTCCGGTGACGTTCACGCATTTGCCAACATGCCGGCCGGCGACGCGCTACCGCAGATCCAGTCAGATCCGCGCTTTACGGTCGTCATCGGCGCTACAGAGGGCGAAACGATCCTTTCGACCAACAATAAACAGCCCCCTTTCGACAATCTGAAGGTGCGTCAGGCGATTGCCCACACACTCGATCGTCAACCGATTATTGATGCGGCATCGTCCGGCAATGGCGTCCCGATCGGTTCCCACTTTTCACCGGCAAACGAAGCCTATGTAGACCTGACCGGCACATATCCCCATGACATCGAAAAGGCCAAGGCGCTGATGAAGGAAGCCGGCCTCGAGGGCGGGATTAAGGCGACATTGAAGCTGCCACCACCGGCATATGCGCGTGACGGCGGCCAGGTCATCGCTTCGCAACTAAAGGAAATCGGCATCGAACTGGAGATCATCCCGGTTGAATGGGCGCAGTGGCTGGAACAGGTCTTCAAGGGCAAGGACTACGACCTGACCATAGTTTCGCATACCGAACCGAACGACATCGGCATTTATGCGCGCAAGGATTACTATTTCCAGTATGACAATCCGGAATTCGACAAGGTGATTGCCGAACTGGACGTAACCTCTGATCAGGCCGCTCGTAACGATTTGTTCAAGAAAGCTCAGAAGATCCTGGCCGATGATGCGGTCAACGGCTTTCTGTTCGAGTTGCCGAAAACCGGTGTATGGGACGCCAAACTTCAAGGTCTTTGGGAAAACTCCCCGATACAGGCCAATGATCTGACAAAAGTGAAGTGGACTGACTAGGCTTCAGAACCACAGGCTGCGCCGTGACAAACGGCGCGGCCGCTTCGCTGTTTTCGCGCTCATGCACATAAACGGGCAGCCATGACAGCCTATATTCTTAAACGTTTCGGCATCGGATTGCTGACGCTGTTTTTCGCATCGGTCGTGGTCTTTTCGGTGCTGGAAATCGTGCCCGGCGATCCGGCGCGGTTGATGCTCGGCATCAATGCCACAGAAGACGCAATCCACGCACTACGCCAGCAAATGGGGCTCGATGACCCGTTGCTGGTGCGCTATTTTTCCTGGATACTCGGGTTCGTAACCGGAGATTTCGGCACGTCCTACACCTACTCGGTACCGGTTATCGACTTGGTAGCCGAGCGTGCAGCCGTATCGCTTCCCCTTGCCATTCTCGCATTGTTCCTGTCCACCGCCATTGCGATTCCGGTAGGGATATTTGCTGCCGCACGGCGCGGCAAAATGGCTGACACTGCCGCAATGGGCATCGCCCAGATCGGTGTCGCGGTTCCCAATTTCTGGTTCGCATTGCTGCTGGTGTATATATTTGCAGTTTGGTTGAGGCTGGTGCCCGCAGGTGGGTTTCCCGGCTGGTCGGCCGGCATTTGGCCGGCAATGAAATCGCTGATCATGCCTGCCGTGGCGCTCGCCGGACTTCAGGCCGCAGTTTTGGCCAGGGTCACCCGTGGCGCGCTGATCGAAGTACTTGGAGAAGACTATATACGCACCGCCCGCGCCAAGGGTTTGCCCCAGCGCCAGGTCCTGTGGCGCCACGCATTGCGTAACGCCATGATTCATGTCCTGACAATATTGGGCCTGCAGTTCGCCTTCCTGCTCGCCGGCACCATCATCATAGAAAACGTCTTCTACCTTCCAGGATTGGGCAGGCTCCTGTTTCAGGCGATCACGCAACGCGATTTGATAGTCGTCGAAAGTGTCGTCGTCCTGCTCGTCGCCACGGTGATCGTGGTCAACATGCTGGTTGATGTCGCATACGGCATCATTGATCCACGGTTGAGGGTGCGCTGATGACCGGCGAGCCGCAGTTGGAAGAGCCCGAGACCTACGTCGCGCAATTGCGCATGGCACTGCGAAACCGTTCATTCGTGATTGGATTGATAGTCACCGTATTTGTCGCAGCAATGGCGTTTGTTTCCTATTTCTGGACACCTTATGACGTGACCTACCTGCCGGTCACTGACCGCATGAAACCGCCAACTGCAAACCATTGGCTTGGAACTGATCACTTCGGCCGCGACATACTGTCAATGGTAATGGTCGGGGCACGGAATTCGATTGCCGTCGCCCTGGTCGCCGTGTGTATCGCAGTCGGTATTGGCGTTCCGCTCGGCTGTTGGGCGGCCGCAAGGCGCGGTTGGGTTGATGAAGCCCTGATGCGTTTCAATGATGTGGTTTTTGCCTTTCCCGCGCTGCTTTCCGCGGTGATGATCACGGCCATTTTCGGTCCCGGGGCTGTCAACGCGATTATAGCAATCGGCATCTTCAACATTCCCGTTTTTGCCCGTGTCGCCCGCGCGGGCG